>NZ_JACJPW010000025.1 GCF_014696265.1 Aerosakkonema funiforme FACHB-1375
TAATTGTGCCGATGCACGATATGCCTACGGCACGCTGTGCGAAGGCACTCCTGCAAGTGCCTTAACAAAAGTTCATACAGTGTCGATTACTTTTGTCCGACTACTTAATGATTACCTTGGCGGCGGTTCAACAGATTTTGCGACGACGGTGAATAATTTGGCTAGTGCGGTCACAAAACTCGCCGCAGTTGGGGGGAGAAACTTTATGATGCCTAACTTGCCAAATCTAGGCGTAACTCCAGGGGCAGCTAGTAATGGGTCGCAAGTTCAACAAGGACTCGCCCAACTGACCAACTTCCATAACAGCACGTTGGCTGCAACCATACAAAGTCTAGAACAAAATCCGAACATTAACATTATCCCTGTTGATGTCAGTACTCTGTTTAGTAATGCGATCGCCAACCCTGCCAATTACGGATTCACCAATGTCACCAACAATTTGGTGCCAGGAGCGGGTACTAACCCAGCGGTGAGCGGGTTTACCTTACCGCCAGGAACTAACCCGAACGAGTATTTATTTTGGGATGCCATACATCCCACTGCCCGCGCCCACCAGTTAATTGCAGAAACAGCGCTGAAAACAACTACGGCGATTCCAGAAATGGTAAGTATCTAGCCAGGGCGTCGGGAAGAGGGAAAGTCAAAAGTCAAAAGTCAAAAGTCAAAATTCTTCCCTTTTCCCTTTTCCCTCTTCCCTTTTCCCTCTTCCCTAAGCCCTAGCCCCTAGCCCCGACGCCCTAGTTATCGGCTGTACCAAGCTTGTAAAGCTAGACGATGAACTTCGCGCCAACTGACGTTATTTTGTTTTGCCAAAGCAGCGCAATCTTCGTATTCCGGTTGCACGTTTGTAATACTACCGCTACTGCCAGCGACCTTGACGCGCACCTCACCGTAAGGAGTGATAACTCGCTGAATTTCCCGCTGCAAAATTGCTCGCATTTGGGTGGAACGGCGGATACCTAATGTTGTGGTTTCTCGAAATAAAATTGCTTCGCAAGCTTGTTGATTTTCGGGATGACAGATAACAGTTAACAATACGCCCTGACGGGATTTTTTCATAATAATCGGCTGGCTAAAAACATCCAGGGCACCAGATGCAAATAAGGCATCAAAAGTATATGCGATCGCCTGCGGACTGAGGTCATCAATTTGCGTTTCCAATACCGAAATTGTTTCCAACTCAGGCGATATACTTCCCCGACCTTCTACCCCTCTGTCCCTGAGCCCTTCTGCTAGGATTTCTTCACCAATCCAGAGGCGTAAAATATT
This sequence comes from Aerosakkonema funiforme FACHB-1375, assembly GCF_014696265.1. Lineage (GTDB taxonomy): Bacteria > Cyanobacteriota > Cyanobacteriia > Cyanobacteriales > Aerosakkonemataceae > Aerosakkonema > Aerosakkonema funiforme_A. The sequence goes on from NZ_JACJPW010000025.1 coordinate 1,270, forward strand.
AGGAATGGGCAACTGGCGGGAACCAGCGCCGAGACCGACGCGGTGGAGAATCATTTCCGGTGCGGGGCCAAAACTGCTGGCCAAAGTGACTGCGATCGCCACACCCGTCGGCGTACACAATTCCTTGTCTATGCCATTGCTATAAACTGGCACTTGGCGAGACTCCCACAACTTCAGCACTGCTGGTGTGGGCACTGGCAGCTGACCGTGTGCCACTGTTACCGTACCGCCCCCAGTCGGCATTGCCGAACAGTAGATTTGGTCGATTCCCAACCAATCCAATCCCAGACAAGTACCGACAATATCGACGATCGCATCGGTCGCTCCAACTTCGTGAAAATGCACCTTATCCGGCGCTATACCGTGAACCGCGCCTTCTGCTTCTGCTAATTTGCGAAAAATTGCCAAACTGGCAGCTTGCGCCCGCACGGGCAACTTAGCCGCCAAAATCAAAGCTTCTATTTCTGGCAGATGGCGGTGATGACTGTGACCGTTACTGTGATGGTGATGATGGTCATCGGTTAAATCTACATGAACTTTAGTTGCTTGCTGACCGTTACGCTGGACGAGTTCCGCTCGTAACTCGTACTCGTGAGAAATACCCAAAAGGTGGAGCTTTTCTTTTATGTAGTCCAGGGGAACACCGACATCGACCAGCGCTCCCAGACACATATCACCGGCAATGCCAGCAGGACATTCGAGGTAAGCTAGCTTGTTCATTGGTTCTCAGTCATAGGTCATCGCACGTCACTAATTTTATCGCAATATCGCCAGAGGACCCCCGTCAAACTGCGTTATGACGGGGGATGAATTGCGACCAACCAAATTAATTGAGCGCAGCGAATCCATATAGTTTGACAAAGGTATTTCCCCAAGCTATACTGTTAGCAATTATGAATTGATAAAGCGATGTTAACAGCTTTAAAGGTAAGATTGTATCCAAACAAAAAACAGCAGATAGCCTTGGCGAAAAACTTTGGCTGTTGCCGATTCGTTTGGAACTTTTACCTAAATAAGACTAATACTCAATATCAGGAAATAGGGAAAGGTTTGAACTATTGCGATATGGCCAAAGATTTGACGCAACTGAAGAAGCATGAGAATTTTTTGTGGTTAAAAGAAGCGTCATCTTCTGCATTACAGCAATCGCTTAAAAACCTAGAAACAGCATTCAAGAATTTCTTTGAGCATCGCGCTGGATTTCCAAAGTTTAAAAGTAAACATAAGAAGCAATCCCTGAGATATCCAGCAGGTTGCTCAATCAAAAAGCATGGTGTACAACTTCCCAAACTGGGAATTGTTAAAGCGGTAATCTCAAAAGAGCTAATGGGCGAAATTAAATCTGTGACCGTCTCCAAAGATAGCACAGATAAATATTTCGCCGCGATTTTGTTGGAAGTTGAAGATGTTCCAACAATTAAAGAGGGTAAGATTTCGGGAGTTGATTTAGGTCTTAATTCCTTGGTGACAGTGTTTGATGGGGAGACAACTTACAAAGTCGATCCAATTAAACCCACTAGGAAATACGCTAAACGACTGAGACGAAGACAACAATCATTATTTCGGAAAAAACTTGGCTCTAACAACCGGAAAAAGCAGGTTAAGAGGGTAGCCAAGGTTCATCATAAAATAGCAAATACAAGACAAGATTTCCTCCACAAAATCTCTCGTAAATTAGTTGACGAAAACCAAGTCATTGTAGTAGAAGACCTTTGCGTAAAAGGCGTCGCACGCACTAAACTAGCAAAATCTGTTTTAGATGCTGGATTTGGAATGCTGGTAAATTTCTTAGCGTCCAAGTTGAAAAGAGTTGGCGGGATACTTGTAGAGGTTGATAGATTATTTCCTAGTACGAAGCTTTGTAATTGTTGCAAGTTTAAGAATGATTCCCTTACCCTAAATGATAGAGAATGGGTTTGTCCGAAATGCGAAACCCACCATGATAGGGATGAAAATGCTGCGAGAAACTTGCGAGAAGAGGGTATTAGGATTTTGTCAACAAATACCGATGGGCAGTCGGAATTTCAAGCTTGTGGAGAAGATGTAAGTCTGGTTAGCAATTCTGCTAAAAAGCTTTCTTCTATGAAACAGGAATCTCCCCGTTAAGCTAAAGCTATAACGGGAGATTGTCAAAGTTAACTAATGTTAGAAATTAGCCAACGAAAAATTTATGGCTACGATTTACACAATTCATCCGGATACTCCGCAAGCCCGCAGTATAGAGCAAATTAAGGATGCCCTCAAGGATGGGGCAGTGATGCTGTACCCCACCGATACCGTGTACGCCATTGGCTGCGATCTGTATGTTAAGTCGGCGGTGGAACGAGTGAGGCGCATTAAACAACTATCGAATGACAAACCCCTAACGTTCCTTTGTCCTTCTCTATCTAATGTTTCTACTTATGCGTGGGTGAACGACTCCTCCTACAGAATTATGAAGAGTTTGATTCCAGGGCCATACACATTTATATTACCGACAACTAAGTTAGTGCCTCAGCTGGTAATGAATCCCAAGCGCAAAACTACTGGGATTAGAGTCCCGAATCATGGGGTATGTTTGGCTTTGTTAAATGCACTGGGCAATCCGATTATTTCTACTTCGGCGCACGTACTCAGTGATGAACAGTATGCGCCGATGCCTGGGGTGGAAAGCAATGGCTTTTTCTCGCGGGTGGAACTGTTTGACCATTTGGAAAAGCTGGTCGATGTAATCGTGGATAACGGACAGGAACCGGGATATGAGGGTTCGACGATTCTGGATTTGACGGGGGAAGAACCTGTTGTGGTACGGCAGGGCTTGGGATGGGAGGAAGTTACTGCTTGGGTTGTTTGAAGCGAATAGGGGCTAGGGGCTAGGGACTAGGGACTAGGGACTGGCGACTGGGGAGAATATAGGTTTTTAAATCGAGTTTGGTGTGATTTTTGAAGAAGTTTTGAAGAAAAAGTATTAAGTGTGAAGTAAACGTGAAATTCGATCGCTCCTCAGTTATTTGTGCCAATGATGGATGACTGATGAGAAATGACCGCTCGTTACCAGTTGGCTGACTGTCCACTGGATAGACGATCGCGATCGCAACTGGCAGATGTGCGATCGTATGAAGTGTAAATGCCTAAAACTCTCTCTGCACAATGAATTAGGCTGGTTCTATGCGCTCTCTGAGAACCTACTCGCTTCAAGGGTTCCCAGAGCTGATTTTTGACCAATGAAAGAACAGGGACACCGCCATAACTGCGGCAAATTCAGACTGCTTAGAGTCTAAATGTAAGCGATTGAGGCAACACCAGTTGCAGCCAACTTTCCTCAAACGCTCAAAGACTCTCAGTCCTTTATGGTGTCATCTCTCCAATTAACTATGAAAACCGCATATAGAAATTTCCCTACCGCAACTCTAGAAGCTCTACCAAAAACTACTGTTATGGACATCCACCCTTCAGAGCAAGAGTCCGAAATGGACAGCGTTGCCCTCGCCAACGAAATTTCTCAAGAATTGCAAGCTCAAATTCAGTCAGACAGGGGGGTAAAAATATCCAGCGCTGCTGTCAAAGCAGTGGCAAATCGATTAGCTAACGAGGTGGAAAGAATTTGTCGCCAAAGTTCGCGCATCCAAAAATCCGGTCAAATTCGCTCTTGGCAACTAACTTTGGCGCGACACCGGTTGCAAAAGTGTCTGTCCTACTACAATCTCGGTTCCAAACAAGGGCGCGTCGAACTGCACAGCACTTTGGGTGCGATCGTCTACCGCTACATTACACCGATGCGTCAGCCGTTAAGCTTCCAAGCTCGCTATCACTTAGTCGAAGACTTTTTACAAGGCTTTTTCATGGAGTCGCTCAAAGCTTTCCGCAGAGAAACGGAGCTTCCAGAGGATTACACGCCGCGCAACTCGCTGGAAGTAGCGGAATATCTCGCATTCACGGAACAATATGCCAGACGGCGAATCAATTTGGGCGGCGGTGCCAGTCAACAATTAATTATACTCCGCGCCCAAACTTTCTCTCGCCGCCAACCGGCGGAGACTGCGGTGGATATGGAGTCAGCTGCTGAATCTCCTAAAGGTGAAGAGGCGGAAACTGTACGACGCGACCCGGCGATGCAGCAGGTGCGTGCTTCTATGGTGGCGGAAACAACCGATCCGGCGGAAGCGGTGTTGCGCGATCGGCTGATATCGGAATTGATAGAATATCTGGAATCTCAAGGTCAATCAGATTGCGTCGATTATCTGACTTTAAAATTGCAAGACCTCTCTGCACAGGAAATCGACGAAGTTCTCGGTCTGTCTTCCCGTCAGCGCGACTACCTGCAACAGCGCTTTAAGTACCATGTGGAAAAGTTTGCCCGCCTGCATCAATGGCAATTAGTACATCAATGGTTAGGTGCGGATCTCGATCAAAAGCTGGGGATGAATACTCGGCAGTGGGAAGCGTTTTGGCAAAAACTCACGCCACAGCAGCAGCAACTGTTGGAACTCAAACGTCAAGGAGTTAGCGATCGCGAAATCGCCTCTGCCCTCAAATGGACTGCCAAACAAGTGGAAAAGCGTTGGTCTCAGCTTTTGGAACTCGCTTGGCAAGCTCGCAACAGCAGCACTTCTACCCAAAAATAGCGATGCAAAGTTTTCCAGGGAATCGGTTGATTTTAGTTTAGTACAGATGCGATCGCGTCTGTACTTTGGCTTATCCCACGGCTATGATTAAGTTTTTTTTACATATTTGTTTGTTTTTGTTAACTCTTTTGTTGAGGTTTGTTTAAAAAAAACTAATTTTTTTAATTTTATGTAATCTTGAATACAGCAGCTAATTCTCCTATCTACCTTGGCCTCAGCCTACGGGTAAATTTAGTTCCATATTAACTGCTACTTTCCACCAGGGTAAGACGAGTTTAGAGACATCTGCTGACTGTCAGTATATGGCTCTAACTTTCCATTGCAATTTTTAAGTTGCCGAGCTGTCACCGATCGCATTATCAGTGAGATTACCGAATCTAATTGTTAGTAAATTCACGTATTTAAATCGAGAGAGCGAAGAAAATGCTTACCCTAAACGATTATCAAATCCTACCTTTACCCATTCATGAAGGCGTAAAAACCTTAATTTATCGGGCTTATAGAGAGCGGGATAATACAAGTGCGATCGTCAAAACCCTGAAAGCAGAATATCCAACTTTAGAAGAAATTACCCGCTTGCGTCATGAATACAAAATTCTGGAATCTCTGCATATAGAAGGAATTATTAAAGTATATAGTTTGGAGAATTATAAAAACGGGTTGGCATTGCTATTAGAGGATTTTGGGGATAAATCGCTCAAAGATTTAATGACATCTCAAAAAATCCCATTACTTTCGTTTCTTTCTATCGCCATTCAACTGGCATCAATCTTGGCAGACCTACATAAAGACAAGATAATTCATAAAGATATCAAACCGCAAAATATTCTGATAGACAGTCAAACATGGTCTGTCAAAATTATTGATTTTAGCATAGCCACGCGCCTTTATAGAGAAACGGCGACGATCGAAAATCCCAATTTACTAGAAGGAACGATCGCTTATATCTCACCAGAACAAACAGCGCGAATGAATCGGTCAATTGACTATCGTACCGATTTCTATTCATTGGGCGTTACCTTCTATGAAATATTAACGGGTAAGCTACCATTTCAATCGAACGATCCGATGCAATTGGTGCATTGTCATATTGCGAAAAAACCAGTACCGCCTCATCAAGTAAACCAAGCAATTCCAGAAGCAGTTTCAGAAATAGTGATGAAATTATTATCCAAAGCTGCGGAAGAAAGATATCAAACTGCTCTGGGATTAAAAGCAGACCTAGAAAATTGTTTGAATCAGCTATTGACAAACGGCAAAATTGAAAACTTTATTCCCGGTCAACTGGACAAATCCGCACAATTTATTATTCCGCAAAAACTTTACGGAAGGGAAACCGAGGTTGACCAACTTCTGAAAACATTTCTTCGCGTTGCTGCTGGTACAACAGAAATGATTCTGGTCAGCGGTTATTCAGGAATTGGCAAAACTTCCGTCGTCAATGAAGTTCACAAACCGATTGTGGGAGTGCGAGGTTATTTTATTTGGGGCAAATTCGACCAATTAAAGCGCAACATTCCTTACGCCGCTCTTATTCAAGCATTTCAAGAATTAATGCGGCAGATTTTAACAGAAAATACTGAAAAAATCAAAAATTGGAAAGACGAACTTTTAGATGCGATCGAGCAAAATGGGCAAGTAATTATTGATGTAATTCCCGAAGTTGAAAAAATTATTGGGAGACAGCCTGCCGTACCGCAAATGGGCCCAACTGAATCCCAAAATCGCTTCAATCGGGTGTTTCAAAAATTTATTCAGGTATTTACAAAACCAGAACACCCGCTAGTCATATTCTTAGATGATTTACAGTGGGCAGATTCGGCTTCTCTGAAGTTGATTCAGAGCATCATGACCGACTCGGATATCAAATATCTATTGACGATCGGCGCGTATAGAGACAACGAAGTAAATCCAACTCATCCTACCATTCAAACTATAGAGAAAATTCAACAAGCTGGGACATCGGTCAGTAATATCGTCCTACAACCTCTAAATTTATCTCACGTCAGCGAACTATTAGTCGATACCCTCGATCGAGGAAAAACTTTACCCAATCGCCTGTACCCACTAGCAGAACTACTTTTCAACAAAACTCAGGGTAATCCCTTCTTCTTAACGCAGCTGCTGCAAACTCTTTATGCCGAAAAACTATTGCATTTCGACTTCAGCGAAGGGCGATGGCTTTGGGACATAGAACAAATTCAAAGTATTGGAATTACCGATTACAATGTCGTCGAACTCGTTGCTAGAAATATTCAAAAATTATCTGATAACGCAATTAATATTTTAAAATTAGCTGCCTGCATTGGCAATCAATTTAATTTAGATGTGCTTGCCATTGTCAATGAGAAATCTGTTATAGAAACTGCCAACGATTTGTGGGAAGCACTGCAAGCAGGTCTAATTCTGCCTCTAAGCAATACCTACAAAATTCCTCTGGCGATTCGTCAAGAGTCATCAGTGATAAGTCATTTGGAAATGACTAATGATCGAGAACAAATCTCAATTAGCTACAAGTTTCTCCATGACAGAGTTCAGCAAGCAGCTTATTCGCTGATTCTGGACGATCGCCAGAAAGCAACTCACCTGAAAATTGGTCAACTGTTGTTGCACAAAACATCTAAATACGCGCTAGAAGAAAATATCTTTGATATTGTCAACCAGCTAAATATCGGTGTTGAACTGCTGGTCAAACAAGCAGAAAAATATGAACTGGCAAAACTTAATTTAATCGCTGGCAAAAAAGCAAAGTCAGCCACTGCAATAGAAGCCGCTGTTAAGTATTTAAATGTAGGTTTGGAACTTCTGCCAGAGTCGAGTTGGGATACCGATTATAACCTTACGCTTGATTTGTATGTAGAAGCGGTGGAAGCTGAATATCTCAATACCAACTACGAAAGAGGAGCGGCACTTTCTGAAGTAGTTCTCCACAAAGCTAAAACTCTGCTAGAAAAAGTTCCAGTATATGAAACAAAAATCCTGTTTTATATATCTCAAAATCATTTGCAAGAAGCCATAGATACAGCATTGCAAGTTCTGCAAATGCTTGGTGTGCGGTTGCCGAATCGACCGGGAAATCTCAATGTTATTGTTGCTCTAATTCAGACCAAATTAATTTTGGGAAGAAAACGCATAGAAAATTTAAGTAAACTTCCAGAAATGACAGATGCTTCTAAGCTGGCAGCCATGCGAATTTTGAAGAGCGTCGCTGCGCCTGCGTTTATTGCAAATCCGGCAATAGGATTACTGGTTATTTTAACGATGGTAAACCTTTCTATTAAATACGGTAATTCGTCTGTTGCCGCGTTTGCCTATGTTTTTTATGGCATGATTTTGTGTGGTGCGTTAGGAGATATCGATTCTGGATATAAATTCGGTCAACTGGCTTTAAGCGTGTTGGATCGGTTTGATGCCTATGCTCTGAAAGCCAAAGTTATCAGTATGATTAACGGTTATATTATCCCGTGGAAAACCCATGCAAAAGAAACTATAGAACCTTTGACAGAAGCAATTCATAGCGGACTGGAAACTGGAGATATAGAATATGCCGGTTATAGTGCAACAACATATTGCCTAGCAGTATTATTTACGGGCGAACATTTGGAAAATGTCGCTCAAAAATATAAGCAATATATTGAATTAATGTCGAGGATAAAGCAGGAATTTTTGATAAACTATAAAAAGATTTGGAAGCAATTCGCATTAAATCTGCAAGGCTTGTCAGAGAATGATTGCATTTTAGTAGGGCAGAGTTTTAATGAATTAGAAATGTTGCCCGGTTTAATAGAAGCTAAAAATGGCACTTCCCTATTTGCAGTATATCTGGCTAAATTAATACTGTTTTATTTATTTAAAGATGTCGATCGCGCTTTAGAAAACGCCGATTTAGCCGCGAAATACTTAGAATCCGCTGGCGGGATGATGCTGCCTGCGGAACACAATTTTTACTATTCTCTAGCTCTTCTAGCTCGGTATCGGGATGCTTCTACAAGCGAGCAAAAGCAATATCTAAAAAAGGTGCGATCGCAGCAAAATAAAATGAAAAAATGGGCGGTTAGCGCACCCTATAACTTCGAGCATAAGTATCTGCTAGTGGAAGCTGAGAAAGCGCGAGTTTTGGGTAAAGAAGCGAAAGCGACTGATTGTTACGAACGAGCGATCGCACTTGCCAAAAAACACGGCTACATCCAAGAAGAAGCACTCGCAAACGAACTAGCCGCAGAGTTTAACTTTTTGCTTGGCAAAGAGAAGATCGCTCACACTTATTTGACGGAAGCATATTATGGCTATATTCGTTGGGGAGCGAAGAGCAAAGTCAAACATTTATCAGAAAGATATCCGGAATTTTTCGCTCGCCTACTTGCCAGGGAAACACCTAGTATAGAAGTTACGGGGACAGCAACCGTTACCACAGGAGGAAGTTCGGCGGAACTGGATTTGGTTTCGGTGATGAAAGCATCGCAAGCTATTTCCTCGGAAATTGTTCTCGACCATTTGCTGGATAAGTTGATGCAGATTGCGATCGAAAATGCCGGTGCGAGAAAAGGTTTCTTATTCTTACGTTCTCAAGTCGAATCCAGTCACGAGGAAACCTCGCCTCCTGAAACCGTCTCCCCTCAGAAAAAAAGGGGAAATAAGTTAGTGCTAGTAGCGGAAGGTTGTGTAGAAAAAGATAAAGTGCGAGTGCTACCATCTGTACCCATCGAATCTCGTCCGGATCTGCCTGTAGCAGTAATCAACTATGTGGAAAGAACTGGAGAAACGGTGGTATTAAACAATGCGACTGTTGAGGTAAGATTTGCGAGCGACACTTATATTATCAGAACTCAACCGAAGTCGATTTTATGTATGCCGATTCTCCAGCAAGGTAAACTGCGCGGGATTCTTTATTTGGAAAATAACCTGGCGGTGGGAGCTTTTACCCAACAGCGTTTGGAAATATTAAAGCTATTAGCCGCTCAAGCCTCTATTTCTCTGGAAAACGCCAGTTTTTATGAGGATCTGCAAACTTATTCCTCGCAACTGGAAAAGCAGAATAGGGCTTTGCAAGCATCGGAAATGCGGGAAAGGGAAAAAGCTCTGCAACTCGAGCAATCTTTGCATAAGTTGCAACAGACACAGGCACAACTCGTTCAGACTGAGAAGATATCTAGTTTGGGGCAATTGGTGGCGGGTGTTGCTCATGAAGTGAATAATCCCGTCAGCTTTATTGCTGGCAATCTCCATCACGCTACTGAGTACACTTCGGATTTGATCGAGCATTTATTGCTATATCAAAAGTGTTACCCAAATCCAGGAGTGGAAATTCAAAACCACGCACAAGATATTGAGATGGAATTCCTGCTGAACGATTTACCTTCTTTGCTTCGTTCTATGAAAGTGGGAACCGATCGCATTCGCGAGATTATGCAGTCGTTACGCAATTTTTCGCGAGTTGACGAAGCGGAGAAAAAGCTAGTCGATCTTCACTCTGGGCTTGATAGTACGCTGATGATTCTACATCATCGCCTGAAAGCAAAAGCCGATCGTCCGCCGATAGAAGTGGTTAAAAAGTACAGCAATTTGCCTTCTGTTGAGTGTTATCCAGGGCAGCTAAATCAGGTATTTATGAATATTTTGGCTAATGCGATCGATGCCTTGGAAGAAGCACAGGGGCAACCTCTACCTCTCCCCGTCCGACAGGGAGGGGAGAGAGAAAAGGGAGAGGGACAAGAGAATTCCCCTCTCCCTCTCTCTCCTGCCTTTCCTTCTTTCCCAATCGAAAATCCACAAATTTGGATTGCTACCGAAGTGTTCGATGGCAATAAAGTGGCTGTCAGAATCAAAGACAATGGCCCTGGAATCCGAAAAGAAGTACTGTCTCGGTTGTTTGACCCATTCTTTACTACCAAACCTGTAGGTAAAGGAACTGGCTTGGGGTTATCGATTAGCTACCAAATTGTGGTAGAGAAACACGGCGGTCAGCTGAAGTGCGTTTCGTCACCAGGAGAGGGATGTGAGTTTATCATTGAAATTCCAGTACGGCAGCAATCAAAACAGCAAATCACCCCTAAAAATAGCGAAAAAAAGAGCGAAATGGCTTGATATCGATTTCTTGTGGGTAGGGGCCTTCCCCAATCTGGATACAGTGCCTTTATACAGGCGGGGCTTATGCTCTGCCTGTCAGGGGTGTTGCTTGAGAAGGGTGGATGATACTATTGTATAGTTTTGCTAAGTTAGTGTTGTTTGTTGCATTCCCTAATCGAGATCGATCAGCCGATCCACTTAAAAAAGTTATCTATTATACACTAACGCACGCGACTTGTGAGGCGCTTATGCCAATCAACCTTCAGACTTCAAATTCAGCCCAGATAGCAAATGCTGAAGTATCAGCACTAAGGAAAGTCTTCAAAACAATTAACGCGGACAGCTGTCCGCGATATTTCAATTTTCATATGCACACCATTTACTCGGATGGCAACTTGAAGCCGGAAGAGTTGATCGATCAAGCTCTTGCGATCGGTCTGAAAGGATTTGCCATCACCGATCACCACACTATTGGCGGTTACGAGGTGGCTAAAAGCTGTTTAAATTACAGGAAACAGCAGAGACACCCCGATGACTCTGACTATTCTGTACCTCATTTGTGGATTGGCGTTGAAATTACTTCTCGGCTTCTGGGAACTGAGGTTCACATTCTGGGCTATGGCTTTGACCCAGAACACCCTGGTATGCTGACTTATCTGCTGGGTCAGAGTCCTTTGGATGCTGAGGCTGAAGCAGCTAACGTGATTGCAGCTATTCATCAAGCTGGTGGCTTAGCGGTATTGGCTCACCCAGTTCGCTATCGGCGCTCAGCTGCCGAACTAATTGCAGAAGCGGCTAGGATTGGCATTGATGGCGTCGAAACTTACTACGCCTACGGCAATCCCAACCCTTGGCGTCCCAGCCCGGAGCAAACGCAACAGGTGGAACAGTTAAGTACATCTTATGAATTGTTAAATACCTGCGGCACCGATACTCACGGTCTCAATTTGCTGCTGCGCCTCTAGAAATCGATCGGCACCATTTATTTAGCGGTAAAGAGGCTGGCTTTGCGGTTACTTTACATAACTTAGTTTTGTATCTTTTCACCGCTAAAATGCCGGCATATTCACTTAAATTTTGAGTAAATTACTGGCATTTAGTTTCTCAATTTAGCAGAGCGTTCGGGGTAGGTCAAAACACAAAGCTAAGCTCACCGTTGACTGTTAGCTGTAGCCACTGCGGCAGCAAATCATCAAAAATGGCTTTTCTGTTCTGAGTGCGATCGCTATTAAAAACCGCCAGTTTGTATGCTCATTAAGGCAAATATACCTACGCTGGCTAAAATTAATAGCGCTCCCAGAGAAATTGACTGACCCAAATGTTTTGCAGGTTGAGAATTTTTCATGACTGATTTTTTTTTGCTTAGTGAAGGATTGAATTTAAATTAACAGTATTTTCACTTAAAAATTTAAAAAGTCAAATTTCTTAAATTTACTTAATTTATCGTAAAAAAAACAGATGTAGTTACTCTAGTAAAGTCGCCCAGATCGTGGATCTAAGCGAGCGCCTAGCTGCCTATTTTTGTAGAAAGTATAAATAAATACTTTGGCATAAGAAAATTCTCAAGCGATCGTGGAAACTATAGAGTCGCGAAACACGGTTATATTAGACATCTTGGAAAATTCCTGTGGGGTAGGCATCCTACCTGCCTTTAATATTCTTTTGGAGGAGAAGTATATTGTCAAAACGTAAGTCTCCAAAGGCAAGGAGCAGATAATACCGTATAACTATGTCAAAACAGGGTGGTTATGACAATAGAAAATATATCTGTGGAGTGGGAAAAGAGGCGGGCAAGCGGTGGTATTAAATTGGCGACGCAGATATTTTTCCTGCCCCTTCTCGTAGGGAGTTGCGGCATCCTGACTAGCTTATGGCTGTGGCGGGCAGTAAAAATGGAAGCTCAAACACATATAGAGACAAAGATTAATTTAGCCGCTCAGACACTGAAAAACGAAGTGCAAGCAAGCCTGGAAGCTCGTATTGTCACATTGAGGCAGATGGCAAATCGTTGGCAAACTCAGGGACAGCCAAACAGAAGGGAATGGAAAGCAGCTGCCCAAACTTATCTGGATGTTTACCCAAATTGCCAGATTTTACAGTGGGTAGATACCTCGTTTTTGCCGCGCTGGACAATCTCAAGAGAAGGAATTGCAGACCCAGATAGAAAGTTGCACGAACAATTGCTGGCGGCGAAAGACAGCAAAAGACAGGATATTATGGTATTTCCTTCGCTTTCGCCACAAGGAAGCAAACAATTGTGGATTTATGTTCCTTTGTCATCAGAACAACGCCAGTACGGTTTCCTTTTTGCCGCTTTTACAGCAGAAGGCTTGTTCAAAACTAGATCGAATAAAGATCTTGTTCCCCAATACGGGTTAAGCGTGTTTGATGGCAATACCGAAATCTTCAGTCGCAACAAAGAGGATAGCCAAAATGCAGATGTTTGGGGAAAGGAAATAACTGTTCCCCTGGATGGTGTGACTTTGCGATCGCGCCTTTGGCCGAGTTCCCAGCTGCTAACTGAAGAACGATCGCAGTTACCGGAATCGCTGCTGACGATGGGAATTTTAATGTCAGGCTCCCTTACTTTGGCGGTATACAGCATTCAAAAAGCGGGACGACAGGCAAAACAGGTAGAGGTAGCAAAATTTACTTTATATCAACAAATCAGCGAACGCGAACAGGCAGAGACAGCATTGCAGCAATACGTACAGACGATCGATCTGGCGAATGAAGCAATTATCATTCGAGATCTGGACGATTTGGTTGCTTATTGGAATACAGGCGCAGAAAATCTGTACGGATGGAAAAAGCAAGAAGTTGTCGGCAAATACATCCACACATTTTTGAAAACGATATTTCCGCAACCATTGGAGGAAATCTTAGAAATATGCCTGCGAGAGGGACACTGGGAAGGAGAACTTATCGACACTAAACGTAACGGCAAACAAATTCCTGTAGCGAGCAGTTGGACTTTGCAGCGGGATAAAAATGGCAATCCATTAAGCATTTTAGAAATCAATAAAGATATCAGCGAACGCAAACAAATTCTGGAAGCTTTGCGGCAAAGCGAAGAACGGTTTCGCTTTGCCATTTTTTATGCACCGTTACCGCTAATCATTTATGCGGAAGATGGAGAGATAGTAACGGTCAATCAAGCATGGACAGAATTGAGCGGTTATCGTCAGGAGGATATTCCCACGATTGCTGATTGGACAGAAAAAGCGTATGGAGAAAGAAAACAACTCGTCAAAGCAGATATCGACAGATTATATAACATTAACAGCCAATTAGCAGAAGGCGAATATGTCATTACCGCATCCAATGGTTCGCAAAGAATTTGGGAATTTAGTTCGGTTCCTTTGGGTCAATTACCGGATGGGAGACGGTTGGTGATGAGTATGGCGGTAGATATTACCGATCGCAAACAGGTGCAGTCTGTTTTGCAGCAGTCGTCAGCGCAAATCAGACAAAAAGCAACTGAACTGGAGGCAGCTTTACAAGAACTGCAAAATACCCAAGCGCAGCTGATTCAAAGTGAAAAAATGTCTTCTCTGGGTCAACTGGTGGCTGGTGTGGCGCACGAAATTAACAACCCGGTTAACTTCATCTACGGCAATATAGCTTATGCGAGAGAATATGCGGAAGATTTATTAAGACTGGTACAAATTTATCAAGAGGAATATCCCTATCCGAAAGAAAGAATCGCAGAGGAAATTGAAGCGATCGACTTAGAATTTATGATGGCGGATTTGCCCAAAGTTCTCGCTTCTATGAAGGTAGGATCAGAACGCATCCGCGAGATCGTTCAGTCGTTGCGCCACTTCTCCCGCTTAGACGAGTCGGAAAGGAAAGAGGTTGATATTCACGAAGGCATTGATAGTACGCTGATGATTCTGCAAAACCGATTGAAAGATAAACCAGATCGTGTCGGTATTCAAGTTATTAAAGAGTATGGCAAATTGCCTTTAGTGGAGTGCTACGCCGGACAACTCAACCAGGTATTTATGAATCTGCTGACTAATGCGATCGATGCTTTGGAGGAATCCAACAAAAGGCGATCCGATCGGGAAATTCAGGCTAATCCCAACACAATTACTATTCGCACCGAAATAGTGTGCTGTCAGAAGTCAGCCGCTAGTGGAAATCCCCCCCTCTTCCCCTCCTCATCTACGGAGGAAGAAGAAAAGAGGGAATCTGACAAAAAAGAACTGAGAACTGACAAAGTAGTGATTCGCATTGCCGACAATGGCCCAGGCATAACGGAAGAGGTACGCAAACGCCTTTTCGATCCATTTTTTACTACTAAACCGATCGGCAAGGGAACGGGATTGGGTTTGTCGATTAGCTACCAAATTGTAGTAGAAAAGCATGGCGGTAAATTGGAATGTTACTCCCAACCTGGGTTAGGATCTGAGTTTGCGATCGAAATACCCCTGCGCCAACCCAAAATGTCATAATTGCAGATTTGAGATTTCAAATTTTAAATTTATTTCTATTTGCAATCTAAAATCTGAAATCTAAAATCTAAAATCTGAAATTATTAGTGGGTTAGCCCGTGTTCGAGGGCGTAGCGCACTAACTCGGTGCGGCTGTTGGTGCCGGTTTTGCTGAATAAGCGGCTGACGTATTTTTCGACATTGCGAACGCTAGTTTCCAGACGACGGGCGATTTCTTTGTTCATCAATCCTTCTGCCACTAAGTCGAGGACGCTTTGTTCTCTGGGGGTGAGGTCTATTTTGATCGGTGAGGCAGTTTGCGCGATCGCAGGTCGCTGTTTCAATTGTTCCCTAATTTCCGCCAACTGACGCGCTATTTCGTCCAGGTTAGTGCCTTCAGATGGCTTATCGGTAGCGCCTCTGCGTTCCAGCAAATTTTCGACGATCGCAACTAACTCATCCGGGTCAAATGGTTTGGACAAATACGCATCGCAACCGGCATTGTAGCCTTGGATGCGGTCTTTCGTCATGCCTCTCGCGGTCAAAAATACTACCGGCAATGTCTTGAAGCGAGGGTCTTCCCGCATTTGCTTGAGGAACTGATAGCCATCGACTTGCGGCATCATGACATCTGTAATTACCAAGTCGGGCGTATGTTGTTGCAGTTTTTGCCAGCCTTCGTTGGCGTTAGCCGCAACGTCAACGCTAAAATCGCTGTCTTCCAGATAAGCTTGCACCGCTTCCCGCAGTCCGGGTTCGTCATCGACCAGTAACAGTTGTCCCGTCATTTGCAATCACCTTTGCGCTCTACTATTTTTAAATGTACATAAATCGGTAATTCGGTTATCCACCCTTAGACCGAACTTGACTTATATTATTTATTATGGTAAAAATGTCTGGCTTAAGGGCGATCGACCCTGGCGAGGAAGATAGCAGTTTTTTGTGTACCCTGTCCCCCTGATACCAAATCCGCTTCAATTTTATAATTAGCCATACAGATAATCTGGTCAAATTCTTTCGTTTTTGCTTGAGTACCCACAAAGTATTTCATATGTTGCCACCAGCAAGAGAAAAAATAGATTCCCATCAAAGGCTTGTTTTGTCGGAGCGTGATAGAGACTTATTTATGTCAGTTATGGAAAATCCACCCGCACTGAAGGGCAAACTAAAATCCGCTATTAAACAATATAAAGATAAGTACAGTAAGTAATAGTGAGATGGAATTATTAAGAAAAACTGTCAGAGCGATCGCATCTGTAATTTTAGCCAAATCTAGTATGTGCGATCGCTCTTGTATTTTCTTGACAATAAGATAATCTTACAACCGCTCAATTATCTTTGCTTCTTCCGAAAGTTTAGCATCCCGCTGTCCAGTCGATCGCGCTTGTGAGTTGAGCAAACTAATGGGAGTATTTAATAAATCGACAACAGTCGCTTTCCCTATCATTGCCTTAACGCTAGTAACTGGTAACTCCTTCAACAACCACCGCACAAGGCGATAAAAAGTTTCTGTCGCCTTCAGTTCTGTCATCAAAGTGACGCCGTACAGTTCGTGCAAATAACGATTCGATCGACCGTAGCGTCGCCATTGCTTTTGGAATTCTGCCACTGTCGATCGATGCCGATGTTTTACAATCGCAGTTGGTGCAAAAGATATCTGCCACGAAGTTTCTCGTTGAATTCGCCAACAAATATCGGCATCGCCACCAGTAGTCATGTAAGGACGAAATAACCCTACTTGCTGAAAAATTTCCCGTCGAATTGCCAGATTAGCAGTTTGACCGTATGGACAAAAAGGATGTTCTAGCGTATACTTTTGGGATAGAACATTGTAGCTATCGGCGTATTTTTCCAGCAGCGTTTTACCGGGTAATCCTTCAACTTCACCTGCTACAATACCAACAGATGAATCGGCAAAAGGCTGAATCAGATTCTGTAACCAATTCGGTTCGGGACGACAATCAACATCGGTAAAAGCGATAATTTCACCTGTAGCGGCGCGAATCCCGGTGTTGCGTGCGGCGTAGGAACTTTGAATTTTGTTTTCCGTGAGGTGACGAATATTTATCTTATTTAGCTTCTCATTACCCCCGCCAGGGGAGTCAGATGCAGCAGCAGCTTGCAGTATACTGGGAGTGCGATCGCTACTGCCATTATCCACCAATAAATACTCTACCCGGTCAGTTGGATAAGTTTGAGCTTGCAAACAGCTAATTAAATCTGGTAAATCTGCCTCGCCATTATATATTGGTACAATAACCGAAACTTTAGGTAATGTCGTTTCCATAAGAATTTCTAATTTATCATTGAATAATTTCTACTTCTGTTCCTTGCTGCACGACTTGATATAATTCATCAACATCTTTATTTTTGAGGGAAATGCAGCCTAACGTCCAATTTGATTTATTGTCTATTAAATCATCGCTGGGTGTGCCGTGAATTCCGATTTCGCTGCCGACTGAATCATTCCAGCTTATTTTACCGCCAAACTTAGCTTTAAAATGTTTTCTCCAGGAATATTTGTTCGGGTAATCCAACCAGAGGAATTTTGACCAAGCGGCATGGGGATAGAGGTCTTTAATCTTAAATTTTCCTTCCGGAGTGCGCTTATCTCCTTCTTTGAGCTTATCGTCAACTGGGTTATTGCCAAACACGACAGGATAGGATTTGACAGGTTTTTTATCGTGATAAACTGTGAGCCTGTATTCAGATTTTTCAATCAATATTGATATTTTGTTTTTGTCTATTTTCTGTGCGTTTAAAATTTCGATGATTTGCTTGTTGCCATTGAGTATTTGGTTGCTGGGGAGTCGGGGATGGGAAATGTTTCCAGAAGTCTCATCCTCACAACCATTTAAGCAAAGAACATCCAAAAGATCGGGCAGGGGTACGGCATATCCCAGACGTGCGAGTTGCAAGTAAAGAACGGAGGTAGCTACGATAATAACAGTTAACGATAAAAATTTTATTTTGAGATTATTTGACTTTTTTTTCATAAATATTGGATATAAATTAGGCATTGATAAGCACAAAGGTGGGCAATGCCCACCCTACTGTTAACGGATGAAGAAACAAAGCAAAGCTAAAATCGCGTTAATCGCGTAAAATGTGGCAACTACTTGAATTTCCGACCAACCGGAAAGTTCTAAATGGTGGTGTAGAGGTGCCATTTTGAATAGCCGCTTACCAACACCATCGGGGCCTTTTGTTGCTTTGTAATAACTCACTTGAGCCATTACGGAAAGGGTTTCCACAAAGAAGATACCGCTGATGATAAATAGACTCCAAAGCGTGTTACTCAAAATAGCAACGGATGCTAAGGCACCTCCCAGCGCCAGGGAACCGGTATCGCCCATAAATACAGTAGCTGGGTTGCGGTTATGCACCAAAAAACCCAAACAACTGCCACTTATGCAGGCGCAGAAAATGGTCAGTCCGGGGTAAGTGGGAGCGATTATAGCACCGAGTCCGAGTAGAGCGATCGCACACAGTCCGCCTGCAAGTCCATCTACACCATCGGTGAGGTTGGTGGCGTTACTTTCTGCTACTAACGCAAATGCAGCTAAAGGCCAAAACAGCAACCCCAACGGTAAAGCTAAACCAAATGGTAAATCTATTGTGCTGATATTTGCAGGTTGACTGAAAATTAACCACAAACAAAATAGCACTGCAAAACCAATTTGCAAGGCTAATTTCATTTGTGGCGAAATGCCTTTGTTGGACTTGCGGCGTAAAATTTGCCAGTCATCCAACCAACCGATAAATCCATAACCGAGTGTAAGCAGCGACACAGGCAACACAGGAGCAAAGTTTGACAAATTCAATGCCAAACCAGACCACAACAGGGCAAGTAGAACGCCTACTGGTATAAAGAACACCCCGCCCATTGTCGGAGTGCCGCCTTTTTTCAAGTGGGTTTGGGGGCCATCTTCGCGAATTACTTGTCCAGCTTTGAGCGATCGCAACAATGGCACTACCCAGTATCCCAACCCAGCAGTTGCCGCAGCACAAACCCAGAACGGCAAAGTCAGGGAAAAGCTGAGGTTAAAAGCTCGATTTGCTTGATAATCGCAAAGTAGGGCCACCAAACTGAGTGCAGCTGCAAGCAAAACCGACAGGGTGGTTCCTGAGAAGTTTAGCGATCGGCTATCTAATGATTTAGCATCCACGGAACTGCTATTTCACTCCACACAACAAATTGAGACTACCAGACAGTGATTGGCGAATCGGGATTAAATATTTGTGCGATCGGATCAGTCTATGTCGTCAACGATGTCATCATCATCATCCAAATCTTCGTCATATACAATGTCATCGCCGCCCATGAGTTGATCGATTTCTTCATCCTCATCTAAATATCCTTCAGCATCGTCTTCAGCACGCGCTAGTAGGCGACCTGTAGCTTCTAACCAATCCAAAATGGAAGTTTCTTGCTTGATGGGAATCACAGCAGCTGGTTGATCGATTGGTTCTTCCCGTAGAGAGGGGTTGTATATCATACGAGCTTGACCGGCAAAACACTATAAATTGAGACTATTAGAGTTTAGCAGTTACTAACCTATTCGACTGTTAGCTCTAGCTTTACAGGCTTCCCGCCGTAAGATTATCGATCGCAAGTTACCTGTTGTTCTTTTCTCTCCCACTCCCCCGCTCCCCCACTCCCCCTCATTCTACCGTCTCGATACCTAAATCCTAAAGTATCCTTAGTGATGGGGAGTTCAGAAGAGGTATGCAGGTATGATTGGCAAAGCATCACTGCTAGAAGCGATCGCAGGTAAAAATCGCGGTTTGTTGGCGACCGCAGCTGACAAACAAGCTATACTCTCTCTTGTCGCCCAACTGGAAGACCGCAACCCCACCCCCCGACCGACGGAAGCGGCAGATTTACTCGACGGCAACTGGCGACTGCTTTACACTACCAGTAGCGAACTTTTAGGCATTGACAGCGTGCCATTGTTCAAACTCGGTCAAATTTATCAATGCGTCCGCGTCAAGGATGCCAAAATTTACAATATCGCGGAAATTGGCGGTTTGCCTTATCTGGAAGGTATCATTAGCGTTACTGCTACTTTCACCCCGGTTTCCGAACGACGGGTTAACGTGAGATTCGATCGCGCCATTAGCGGTTTGCAACGTGCGATCGGTTATGAATCTCCAAATCAATATATCCAGCAAATTGAAACAGGCAAAAAGTTTTTTGGGATTGACTTTAAAATTGAGAATCGCGACCAAAAAGGTTGGCTGGATATTACCTATTTGGATGAAGATTTGCGGATCGGTCGAGGCAATGTGGGGAGTGTGTTTGTTTTGACTAAAAATTAAATTAGTCAGTTGTCAGTTGTCAGCTGTCAATTGTCGGCTCTACCGTTTTTGTGCTGATAATAAAAATCGATCTGATCGTAGAGTGGGTTAGGCACGGGCGATCGCTTAAGCAGTTTCAACTAATAATTAACAAACCGTGCCGTCACCCACCATCATCACATATATGTAACATAAATAAACACTTTTCACCATTAACCCAAAAGACTCCAATTATCTTAACTACTGACTGCTAGCAACTACCAACTACTAATCTATGCGCTTATCTCAAAGACACTTAAACTTGTTATCCACTTGTCCCCGTAAGTTTCAACATACCTACTTGGAACAGTTGGGCTCGCTCACAACACCAGAACAACTAGAGCGGATAAATTGGGGCAGTCATTTCCACTTGTTAATGCAGCAGCGAGAACTGGGTTTGCCAATAGAATCAATCGTGCAAGAAGATGCCCAGATGCAGCGTTGGCTGACTGCTTTAGTGAGTGCAGCACCAGAAATTTTGACGCCCAGTTTCAATAATAAAGCATTTCGGGAAAGCGAACATTGGCGCGTTATCAATTTGCAAGGATATGTACTGACAGTTATCTATGACTTGTTGATTGCTGACGACAAAAAAGCGCAAATTCTCGATTGGAAAACTTATCCATTACCCAAAAATCGCCGCTGGTTAGAAGAAGACTGGCAAACTCGTTTGTATCTCTATGTTTTGGCAGAAACAAGCGATTATTCGCCCGAACAAATTTCGATGACTTACTGGTTTGTGCAATCTCAACCAGAACCGAAAAGTCTTCAATTTAGTTATAATGCTGGCAAGCACGAGCAAACCAGAAGGGATTTAATTGCTCTGTTGAATCGGCTAAATGATTGGCTGGCAAGTTATGAGCGGGGAGAGGAATTGCCGCAAGTTCCTTTATATGCTAGTGAGTGCGATCGCTGTCAGTTTGCGGTAAGGTGCGATCGCACTTTAGAAAGCAACGAAACTGAAACAAATGAAGATTTGATTCCCAATTTGGTTAATATTCAAGAAGTTTCATTGTGATATCTGAATTGAGGATAACTTTGGTGGAGTGAAAGTGCGATCGCATTTTTTTGTGCAGGTAGAAAGCACTACACAAAGGTTAAGTATTCTCTGTAAGCTACACCCAAAGTTATTACAGGTTATAATAGTGAAATGATATGCTTACGACACGCTACGCGAATGCACTAAAATTGCCCATGAATACTAACGAGATGCGCCTTCAAGTTAAAGAATACGTAGATCGATTATCACCAGAAAGATTGCGCGTTGCTGCTGATTTTTTGGCTTATTTGGCAGAACGCGAGAGTAACGAAGCAACTCAGGAATTGTTAGAAATTCCCGGTTTTGTAGAAGCTTTTGAGAGGGGGAAAGAGGATGCTGCTTCTGGAAGGGTAACTGATTGGCGAAAAATACGAAACGATGTATAGAGTTGAGTTGTCGTCTGAAGCAGAACAGTTTTATGCAGCAGCAAACCGTCCATTAGCGAAAAAGTTAGCTAGATGCTTTGAGCGACTGGAAGAAGATCCCCGCAACCACCCTAACATTAAACTTCTCAAAGGAAATTTTGCTGGTTATTACCGCTATCGTGTGGGTGATTATCGCGTGGTTTACTACATTGAAGAAAATGTTGATTCCGATATAGATGCTGATAATGATGAAGATGAAGGTCGGGTTATTGTGATTGCGATCGCTCACCGACGGGAAGTATACGAATAAATGCTCAGCGATCGCACGAATTGACCTCTCCCCCAACCCCTCTCCTACAAGGAGAGGGGAGTAATCTTGCTCCCCCTTCCCTTGTAGGGAAGGGGGTTGGGGGGTTAGGTTTTTCGGGGGATGTGGAGGAAAAGTGCGATCGCACTTACCAACTCCACCAACCAACCTCACATAGTCTAAAAAATGCTACAATCTACTAATGGGTAAACTAAAGAAATTAATTGAATACCTTCTTTCTCGTCCTCCTGAAGCTAGATTTGAAGATATTAGTTATGTCTTGGAAGCGTTTGGTTATCAGGAAGTTAGATCGCGGGGAAGTCATCACGCTTTTGAGAATGAGCAAGGAGAAGTCATTATTATCCCTAAGAAAGGCGGTAAAAAAGTCAAACGAACTTATATTGAAGAAACCATTAGATTACTAGATTTAGAAAACTGGAAAGATGAAAACTAATCCTCAGCTAGAGCATCAATCTTTAGAATATTATCTCTCTTTAAAATATCCGATGTCTATTTACCCGGAAGAAGATGGTGGATATACAGTAATTATTCCCGATCTACCAGGTTGTATGAGTCAGGGAGAAACCTTAGAAGAAGCGTTGGAAAATATTAATGAAGCGAGAGAGTTATGGATAGAAACTGTTTACGATCGTGGGAAAAAGGCAATTCCTTTACCTTCTAAACGAATTGCGGTTTAAAAAGAGCGATCGCTTGACCTCTCCCCCAACCCCTCTCCTACAAGGAGAGGGGAGTAATCTTGCTCCCCCTTCCCTTGCAGGGAAGGGGGTTGGGGGGTTAGGTTTTTGCGATCGCAGCTTACTTTAAGCTCTAATTCTGAAAATCATTCCAACTCTTACCATCCAACAACTTTGCTAATTCACGAGAATTTTGGCAATCCAGCGCAATGTTCCAAAAGTATTTCTTTGAACCAAACATTCCACCAGGACTTGTCTTTTCAAAACAAGTATGTTCACCATTAGTCAACAAAAATACCTGCAACGGTAGAGTTTTATTTTCATTAATCCTAAACTCAAAACGACGAATAGCTTCCCTTGCTTCCTCAATTAAAACTTGTTCCGGTTCCCCGCTATTATTCCACTTCACATTTCCTTCTCCTAGTTCCTGCTGAATCGAAACAACCCCTCTCACTTCAAATATTTTCGTAACTCTCTTATTTGTATAAGGAGCTAAATATTTAGCACGTCTGTGACTATACGATCCACCTGTATCTGGACAAATATAGACATTTGCTTCTATTTCTTGAAATGAACCTGCACAATTAACAATATCCAGCAAATATTTCCACCTTGGCAAAACGTTCTTTGTATCCAAGTAAATTTCAAACTCATCGATTACTTTTTTAAATGATTCTGAAGAACGAACACTCTTTAATTGTTTGAGTAGTTCTTCAAATGAGATCGGTTGTAGAATAACTCGATCTTCTTCCCACGCTTTTTTAATTTGTTCTGCAAATTGCGTTTCTGGTTCATCGGATTCAAAATTAGAAAGCAGGAACAGAATTTTATCTTGAGTTTCTTGTTGAAATCCTTTTATATGTTCATAAGTTTGCTTTTCATAAAACCAGTTAGTTAGCTTAGTCTCAAAGAAAATAGTAAAAGACCTTTGAGTTATCGCTAAATCAGGAATGCTTTTTCTTTGTTTTGTCTGTTGTAAAAAATTCACCCCTACCGTTAAATTAGTACCTGATGGCAATAAAGCTCCCAATACTTCTTCAAAGCTTTTGGGATTTTCTTCATAAAGCATTTTAAAAATTAGTCCGCAATAGTTAGTAAGTGAGTTTTCGCCACTGCGATAATCAGTAAATAAAGATATCGGTCTACTCATTGATTTGTTCCTTATCCTTTAACTAAGTTTTCCGTTGGTTAATCAGCCGCGTCAATTTGCTGAATAAATTCATAAATATCAGCGAGATACTTTTCTTCTCTTCCTGCTAGTTCATTTTTAATATTCTCCACAGCCTCTCTAAGCGCATCTGATATAAATTGGGTATGCTGACGTTTTTGTTGGGCAAAAATTGGCAATACAGAACTATTATTATTAGTGGACAGCGAAGGTGCGATCGCAATAAAATCGTGAATGGTTTCTTTTATCGTAATAATATCTTCTGCTTCTGCTTCTTCTGATTCCAAGTCGTCTAGACGATAGTTAAGAATCCTAAGCTCATTCTGAGGACTTATTTCGCAAGTAAACCTCATCTCCGAGTTTGGATATATTAGGTAAGGATAGGGTTCTTCAAATTGCAAAAGTAAACCATAATTATACCAGCACTGTTTATTTCGCCATTCATTTACCAAACTTGCTAACCAATCATCATGAGTTTTAGGCAATAACTTTAAATCCTCAATATCTGTATAGTCCTCTTTGCATTCCTGAAAATCCCAAAAAGCTTCCATATTAGAATCGAAGGGAACTTTCCAGCCGTCATTAGTTAACAATTTCTCAAAAGCTGGAACAATATCGTGACTCATTGCACCTTCAAAAAGGCGATCGTAATATTCTGACCACGCATCACTTTTACTTATTTCATATTCTTCTCCAGTCTCTTCATCTGGTTTAAAATATTTTAATTCCCCATTATTTCCAGCTTCAACAAAAGCTACTGGATAACCAGGATCTGGACTTTCCCCTCTAACTACAATGCGGGGTATTCCATAACTACCATCAATATAAGAGAAACTTTTTTTAGGCTGTGTTTTTTTCTTTTTACCTTTAGCCATTTTTGTCTGATTAGTTATTTGATTAATATTAATGTACTACAATATTATTATTGAGTCAAGTTGGTGCGATCGCTATCATACATCACGCTTGATTATTGATTCAACAATTGTCATAAACTTTCCTTAATTCATAAATATCAGAACTAATATCCTCACCCTCAACCGTCAAAAATTCATGCAACTCTTCTATAGAAATCGGAGCCTTGAAAACCTTTGTTTCCATTTCATAAACATCTTGAAAAGACTCTATAGCCTCTTTAAGCTTGCTAATAGAATCTTCTGGATTACTTCCCTGTCCTACTAATCCATTCTCCAAACACAAAGACACCCAATAACCCGCACTTTGCCTGAGTACGACTGTGTAAAATTCCATTGCTTCACCTGCTAATTAATCCTGTAAGGTAGGCATTGCCCACCATACAATCATTATACTTCAATTCAAGTAGCAAAGAATTGAGCCAAAATTTACATTTTTTGGCTTCGATTTTATCGCTCAAAAAAACTTTCTTTCAAAGTTTCTTCTAAAGTAAAAGGTGACTCTTTAGGAAAAAAGTTTAATTTAATTCCCGTTTCCTCCGACGCTTTCAAACGTGATTTTTGATAACAATCATCAAACACTTCGGAAACTAGAGGTTGCAAACTGGGACTATCTTCTAGTAATCCTTCGATACAAATACGCTGTTCGCTGATGGTGCTACGCCAACTTTCGCTCCGCTTTTCCGGCTGATATTGCCATTTTAACAGGTGCATTAAAAGCACGATTAAACGGCTTTTCAATTCGCGCTTCTCACTTCTGCCCATACTTTCAATTTCTTCGATTAAATTAGGAATATCTATCTCATTAAATTGACCTTTTTTTAGCTGTTCAGCAGTTGTTTGAATCCATAGATAAAAATCTCGATCGTAGAGACTTTTTGTAGTTGCGATCGATGCTTGGCTCATAACTTATCTCCTTTTATCCATCGCTTGATTAAGGTGGGCAAAAAGCCCACCCTACCATCATTCTAATTCAACGCACCCGCCGGAATACCCAAAATATCCTCAATCTTAGGCATATCTTCCAACGCAATTACCCTTCCTTCATCCTCAAAACCAGCAATTTCATCGAAATTCAAATACCGATACAAATCGCCAGCTAAAGGATGAATTTTCTTCGCCACAATATCCAGATATTCCTGCACCGTCGGAATCCTTCCCAACAACGCACAAACTGCTGCTAATTCAGCCGAACCTAGATAAACTCGCGCATCTTTACCCATGCGATTATTGAAGTTGCGGGTAGAAGTTGAAAACACCGTTGTAGCGTCGGCAACTCGCGCTTGATTACCCATACAAAGACTACAACCGGGCATTTCCGTTCTCGCACCAGCAGCACCGAAAATGCCATAGTAACCTTCCTCTTTCAATTGCTGTTCGTCCATCCGAGTTGGCGGACAAATCCACAACCGAGTTTTCACCGCACCTTCGCCTTCCAAAACCTTGGCAGTAGCGCGATAATGACCGATATTTGTCATGCAAGAACCGACGAAAACTTCCTGCACCGGATCGTTAGCAACTTCGGACAATAATTTAATATTATCCGGGTCGTTTGGTGCAGCAACAATTGGTTCTTTGATTTCGTTCAAATCGATTTCGATAATTTCCGCATATTCCGCATCAGCATCAGCTTCCATTAATACTGGATTTGCCAACCATTGCTCCATTTTCGCGACGCGACGCATGATAGTACGCGCATCTTGATAACCTCGCGCTACCATATTTTTTAATAGCGCAATGTTGGAGCGGATATACTCGGAAACGGTTTCTACACTCAGTTTAATCGTGCAACCAGCACAAGAACGTTCGGCGGTAGCATCGGTCAATTCAAAAGCTTGCTCGACTTTCAAATCTGGCAAACCTTCAATCTCCATAATTCGCCCGGAGAAGACATTTTTCTTGTTCTTCTTCTCCACAGTTAGCAATCCTTTTTGAATTGCTACGTAAGGAATCGCATTGACGATATCTCGCAGCGTTACACCGGGTTGCAATTCACCTTTGAATCGCACTAAAACTGATTCCGGCATATCCAAAGGCATCACGCCCAAAGCAGCAGCAAATGCTACTAAACCGGAACCTGCGGGAAAGGAAATTCCTAATGGGAAACGAGTATGGGAATCGCCACCAGTTCCTACCGTATCTGGTAACAACATTCGGTTTAACCAAGAGTGAATAATTCCATCTCCGGGACGCAATGCAACGCCACCGCGTTCTGCCATGAAATCGGGTAATTCTTTATGAGTTTTCACATCAACTGGTTTGGGATATGCTGCGGTGTGACAGAAACTTTGCATGACTAAATCTGCACTAAATCCCAAACAAGCGAGTTCTTTTAACTCATCTCTGGTCATCGGGCCTGTGGTATCCTGGGAACCAACGGTTGTCATAATTGGTTCGCAAGATGTACCGGGACGAACACCGGGCAATCCACAAGCTTTCCCGACCATTTTCTGTGCTAAAGTGTAACCTTTACCCGTATCTGCGGGTTGTTTTGGACGGGTAAATACAGGTGAAGGTTCTAATCCTAATGCGGCGCGAGTTTTATCGGTGAGAGTGCGTCCAATTAATAGAGGAATGCGTCCGCCTGCTCTTACTTCGTCGAGAATTGTATCTGGTTTGAGGGTAAAATTGGAGATAACTTCGCCAGCTTCGTTGGTAATTTCTCCTTTGTAGGGATGAATGGTAATTACCATTCCGGTTTCCATTTTGGTGACATCGCATTCGATCGGCAATGCACCGGAATCTTCGGCAGTATTGAAGAAGATGGGAGCGATCGCACTTCCTAATATATATCCTCCCGATCGCTTATTGGGAACGTGAGGAATATCTTCCCCAATATGCCACAACACCGAGTTGATCGCTGACTTGCGGGAAGAACCAGTCCCGACTACATCCCCCACATAAGCGACAGGATGCCCTTTTTCCTTCAATTGTGCAATAGTTTGCAACGCCCCCGGCATCCGCGATTCCAACATCACGGTAGCGTGCAAGGGAATATCCGGGCGAGTGGTAGCATGAGGTGCAGGGGACAAATCATCGGTATTCGTTTCGCCAGGAACCTTAAACACCGTGACGGTAATCTCTTTCGGCAATTTGGGACGCCCGATAAACCAATCTGCTTCCGCCCAAGCATCAACTACCTGCTTAGCATAAGGATTGACATCTGACAAATGCAGGACATCGTTAAAAGCATCAAACACCAACAACGTATGACTTAAAGCTGTGGCTGCTGCGCCTGCAATTAAGCTATCGTGAGATTTGAGCAAATCTACCAACGATTGCACATTGTACCCACCCAACATCGTACCCAACAGATAAACCGCTGATTGGGGAGTAATCAGACTACAAGTGATTTCGCCCTTTGCAACACCAGTGAGAAATCCCGCTTTCACGTAAGCAGCTGCATCCACACCCGGAGGAACGCGATTTGTCAGCAAATCCAACAATGTCTCTTCTTCCCCGGATGGCGGATTTTTCAGCAGTTCGCATAATTCCGAAGTCTGCTGTGCATTTAAAGGTAGCGGCGGAATTCCTAAAGCCGCTCTTTCAGCAACCTGTTGACGGTAAGCTGACAACATCTATTGTTCTCCTCATGGATTTCCTAGCTATATTGGTTAGTCTATCGCTATTTAGGCTTCCAGAGTGTTATGGGATAACGGTTTTGTGGGTATTAGGTTAACTTGTAGGGTGCGTCAGAGCGAAGATTTATGATGAATTTTTCTATCTCTAAATCTGACGCACCCTACAGATGAGATGATCTTAGTAGGGTGCGTCAGAGCGAAGATTTATGATGAATTTTTTTATCTCTAAATCTGACGCACCCTACAACTACTACAACTACTATGATATGCTAATTTTAGGTTAGAGGTTTTTCATTATGTCTAACTATCGAAGAGTAATCATCCCTGGTGCAACTTATTTTTTTACTCAAGTAACTTATCAAAGAATACCTTGGTTATGTAGTGATATTAGTCGGGAAACTTTGCGAAAAGGTTTACAAAGATTGCAAATTTTATATCCATTTTCACTAGATGCGATCGTACTTTTACCCGATCATCTTCATTGTATTTGGACTCTTCCTGATGGAGATAGTAATTATGCAGGTCGTTGGCGTTACTTAAAAATTTTTGTCACTCGTAGTTGTGGACATAAATTACAAATTGCAGCCGAAATTAGTCTATCTCGTCAAAAACGTCAAGAAAAGAATTTATGGCAAAGACGTTATTGGGAACATTTAATTACAGATGAAACAGATTTCAATAATCATTATAATTATATTCATTATAATCCCGTAAAGCATGGGTTATGTCAATCTCCTAAAGATTGGAAATTTTCTAGTTTTCACCGCTTTGTTAAGCAAGGAATTTATCCTGAAGATTGGGGTGCAAATGAAACTCCTTATATTCTTGAAAATATTGGGAATGAATAATTTAACACGAATTGTAGGGTGCGTCAGATAGTTAAGTTAATTATCTGAGCAATAAATTTTTGTCTGACGCACCCTACCAGGTAGGCTAATCATAGTTTGTCGGGTGCGTCAGATAGTTAAGTTAATTATCTGAGATTTTAGTGCGTAGGGTGCGTCAGACCGCAAATTTATGCTAAAATTTTTTACCCCTAAATCTGACGCACCCTACGAAAGAGCTTAGTTTTTGTTAAGCTGTAAGTAAATGCGATCGACCAATATCAAGAGAAGATTTAAGACAAAGTTTATCCCTCTCATCAATGGACTTGATGAATGGGTTACAATCTTTGCATCAACGTTATTTACTTAAAAGAATAGAAGGGGAAAAAGTATTGTTTGATTTATCTGCGGTTTTTCGAGAATATGTCATAAATTTTGAGAATAATGGGTAGTAAATTATTGTTATAAATTGAGATCCCCGACTTCTTAAAGAAGTCGGGGATCTTGGGGATCTGGGCAGCAAGTTTTGCTTAATTTTCTTTGGTAAAATTCGCAGATTGTTCTATAATAGAATAACTCAAATCTTGTACCAGTGTCAAAAACCGGGTTTTGGCGATCGACTCAACCTCATCTCCTACATCTTCCTCTCAAAAACCCGGTTTCTCATCACTCATCATTCCTAGCGAGGTCAGAATGACTACTTTACTAAAAACCCATAAAATCTATGATGAATTCATTGATTTTATTGCCCAAGGGACAACTCCAGAAACGATGACTAAATTTCAATTTTCTGAGACAACGAAAGAACGGATCGAAGATTTAGTTTACCTGGCAAAAAGCGGTGAACTGTCCCTAGAAGACAAAAAAGAATTAGATGAATTATTATTTGTCGATCATCTAATTACCATGATTAAAGCAAAAGCTCATCAATACATTCAATCTCAATCTGAATAGGTGTTAATCATGTCTCGTCCTTATCTTTCTCCTGAGTTGAGAAAATTTATAGCACAAAGAGCAGATTGTTTATGTGAATATTGTTTAATTTCAGAAACAGATCGGCCTTCTGGTTGTCAGATAGACCATATTATCAGTTTAAAACACGGTGGCGAAACCATAGCCGAAAACTTAGCATATTCTTGTTTATATTGCAATCTAAATAAAGGTACAGATTTAGGTTCAATTATTTGGCGCACAGGTGAACTGGTAAGATTTTTTAATCCTAGACGCGATCGCTGGTCAGAGCATTTTCGTCTAGAAGGTGCAACGATTCAACCTTTAACAGATATTGGGGAAGTGACAGAGAGAATATTTCAATTTAATTATAGCGATCGCCTTCTGGAAAGACAACTTTTAATCAATGTCAATAGATATCCCTCCCCATCAGCTTTACAACGCATCAATAATTAATATAAGCGGTGGATTGGGTAATTGGAATGCTATCGCTATTTTAAGTATAAAATAAAGTGCGATCGCCTTACAAAGGATGAGCGATCGCACTTCCAACAAGCCTGTAAAAAGGCAAACATTTCCCCCTGTTAGCCAAAATAATTAGCAGACTCTATTAAATCGTTGTGCATATACCCATTAGGCATTTTTACCCCAGTCAAATTTGCTCCGCTTAAATTTGCTCCTTTGAGGTTGACCCAATTTAGATTGGCATTACTTAGATCTGAGTTACTCAAATCTGAGTTATTTAAATTTGCTCCAGTCAAATCGATTCCGCTCAAATTGGCTTTAACCAAGCTGAGTCCTCTCCAGTCTTGTTGCCTAAAATTTCTTTCGCCCGTTGCATATCGTCTTAAAACTTCATTGGCATCCATATTGGTTGCCTCGCAATGTGTAGCGTTATCGCTGTGTATATATCTATTATATCTTATCTTTTTGATTTGTTAACATAACATTTGCCAGCCAAATAAAATCATCAGATTTTGTTAGTAATATCCCAGCCTAAAACGTTTACCTGATGCGAAGAATAACAGATGAACACAAATAAGAGAGCAATTTGATTAGGCAATCGATGCAACAGAATATGATATTAATGGGATTTTTCGGCGAGGTTTTATAACCCTTTCCAGACAACACAAATTGCTTAACAAACATAGTTTGCTGGAGATTGTCGGAGGCATTTCACCAAACGTAGAAAACGCTCGACAATCTCCCAAAACTATTACAGATGCGAGTTTTCGAGATAAACTCTCTGCTTTGACTCGATTGTGCGATCGCCATTGAGCGAAGCCATCCCGT
Organism: Aerosakkonema funiforme FACHB-1375; assembly: GCF_014696265.1. Classification (GTDB taxonomy): domain Bacteria; phylum Cyanobacteriota; class Cyanobacteriia; order Cyanobacteriales; family Aerosakkonemataceae; genus Aerosakkonema; species Aerosakkonema funiforme_A. The sequence continues at coordinate 32,853 of NZ_JACJPW010000025.1, forward strand.
GTTCTGAAGCCCGAAGTTCAGTCTCCGAGATGTTTGGCTGTTTCATATAAACTGAGTTCAGCAGAATATTCAGCACTCTGCCTCGTTCTGCTTGCTGAATTGCTCGATGAGTGATCAACTCGCCCACATTGAGGATGATGTTGTCCTGCGGATCTAAAATGACGCGAGTCACAGGGCGACCCAAAGCTTGCTCGATTCGCCTTTGATGAAAAGCTCTCGTACCGCGACCTTGCGCTTCTCTAAACTTCTCTTTCAGATTTTCCCACAAAACACTGATATTCTCTTGCGCGATCGCAGCCTCTTCCTGAAATTTCGTACCAGTTCGAGAAAATGCCTCTTTAGTGCTGTATCGAGCAGCTTCCGAAGGCTGCAAGCCAACGGCATCCAGTAAAGCAGCTTCACGCCCGTACACTTTCGCTCGTTCGATCGCGATATCCGTTACAATCTGACCGGGAGCGACGATAATCGAACCATTTTCATCGCGAAGCAATCGTTGAGCGCGGCGACCTTTGGCTCGATCGACTCCCATCCAAGCCAGTGTATTCGACAGCGCCGTGTTAGCACTGCGAGTTGTTCCTTGCAAATTAGTTTCGACTCGATCTGTCGCGTCTTGGAAACGTCGATCGATCCCCGCCTTCATTCCACCAGTTGCTCGATACAGCCGATCTAAGATACCGAGTCCCTGCGCCTCCTCAGCTAGTGGCAATGTAATCGGTTGACCTTTCATCGCGAACATCGTACCGTCTTTGGTAGTGACATCGCGATCGAGTTGTTTGCCAACTACATATACCAATTGTTCTTCTGGATCGATCAGTCCGTTCGTAACAGCAGTAGCTGCACTGCGACTACCTTGGGCAAAGCGATCGCTAGCACCGTTGGCAGCATCTTGCAGCATAATGTTGGCAGATTCTACACCTTCCTGAATTTTGGCATTCGTTACCGCACCTGCTTCTTGCAGCATAATGTTGGCAGATTCTACGCCTTGCTGGATTCTAACATTCGTTGCCACCGCCGCTTCTTGTATCTTTTGGTTAGCAACTTCGCTGGACTCTTGTAATCTGCTGCCAGCAGTTTGTACGGCACCGAGAACTCCACCCACTTGCTCCGCCATTAGATCGGCGATCGCAGGCGGCACAAAGGTAATCTCTTCACCAATTTTGACATCATAAGGAGCGGGAATAAAAGAGCGTCCAGAGTAAGCATCTGCAAACAGTCCACCCGATGCTTCGTAGCCCTCAATCTTTCCAGTTCGATCGTCAAAATACAGATCTACAACCGAACCCAGATAGCGACCATCTGTGGTCAAAACGCGAGTCCCTCTCACAACCAAGTTGCGCTCCAGAATCTTATCAATTTGAGGAACTTCTGTTGCTGAAACGATCGCGCGATCGTCAGCCACAACAATCGCGTTCAGTCCGATCGCTTTCACTGCTCCTAGTGGGATCGCTTTGGCACTACGAAATAGCCCACTTTCCTTGACTAGAAAACCAAGCAACTGATTATCGTTTTGGTCAAAAATTAAGTCTTGAACCCGTGCAATTCTTTTTCCTGTATCGTAAGCAATAATAGCTTTATCGATTAAGTCAGTACCTTTTCTCATCTCTGCCTCTGCAATAATTTTTTTGAAAAATTCGCAAATCCTACTTTATTCCACTAATTACCTTGCTGACTGGTGTATTGAACGTCTCGACCAAAGCCAGGAACCAGATTGACATAGCCCAAATACTCCAGAGAGATCCCTGTCCCGATCGCGATCGAGAACAACAGAGCTATGACTGGGTTAGGATTAGTACGTTTTCCGATCAGTCTTGGCATAAACTTTCTCCTGATTAAAGGGTAATTAAATAAACTGTGAGCCAGCTTTCTTTAGCTGACTGTAGGTTAGAGCCGCTAGAAAGGAGGCTGTGTTCGCTTTTGTATAATTTATAAAAAACTTAGCCTACAAATTAAATATATTTGAATTTTAAAATCTTTACATCCATCAATATATATACTTCGACTAAAATACATCAAAACATTCGTGGAGCAACAACTATAGATAGTTGCTGCCCCACAGATACTATTCGCTATGTAAGCGTTTGCTTACGCAGGAATTAACACTGTATCAATGATGTGGATAACACCGTTATCAGCAGCTACATCGGCTGTTGAAACTTTGGAATTATTCACCTTGACGCCGCCATTGGAAGCATCAATTTTTACCTCTGAACCTTCAACCGTCTTAGCTGACTTCAGTTTAACCACATCAGCGGCCATCACCTTGCCTGAAACGACATGATAAGTCAAGATTTTCTTGAGTTTTGGAATGTCCTTAAGCAATGCGTCTACTGTGCCTTCTGGAAGTTTAGCAAACGCCTCATCAGTAGGGGCAAAGACAGTAAAAGGGCCAGCGCCTTTGAGAGTATCTACCAAATTCGCAGCCTTGACTGCGGCAACTAGGGTGCTGAAAGAACCAGCATTAACGGCAGTATCAACAATGTCAGCCATGTATTCACCTAGTTTTGTGTCATCTGTTATAAACTTAACCTACTTTTTCAAAAATAGTATCTACCTTTAGATATTTACGTAATCTATTTAGTTGAAGTAGTAAAGATGCTGAATGCTTTTGATAGATAAATAGATATGTGTTGAATATTAAGGTGAAATTAACTTGATTAGCAACTTGAGTTAATAGCCACAAAATGATGAAAGTGCATCGCTATGAGTGAGGATGAAATATTGTTGCAAATAGGAGCAAGTCGGGACTTATTCGTGTGACAGGGCGGCCTAGAGCGATCGAAATGCAGCCAAAGCAGTTAAAATCGAATAAACCTGTATTTAGCCCCTTACCTTCGCAAGAGCGGTGATTAGGTAAAATAAAACTCGCCTGAGAAGTCGGGTGCTAAACTGAAACTGGAAACCTGCCAGTCCTCACCTAACATGACTGTATTCCCCCCCCAAGAGCCAAAAGTTGTCATCCGTCCAGTTCAATACCGAGACCTGGAAGCGCTCGAACAGATTTTTACACAGGCGTGTGAGGTAGAAGACCACAGCTGCTGCGCTGACACAAAAAGGCAGCTGCAAAGGGTTCGCGGCTGGTACTGGTTGTTCAAGTTCTTAAGTTGGTTTCCCAACCCGTTCCAGTATAAGTTCTGCGCCTATGTAGCCCAGCAGGATCGGGAAGTGAGGGGCACGATCCAAATATCTCCCTTTAATCGCACGCGCAGTACCTGGCGAGTAGAACAAGTGGTGGTTGACCCAAAAGCACGCAGCCAAAGCATAGGTTCCCAATTGCTGCGCTATTGCTTCGAGACAATCTGGGAAGCACGCACTTGGTTGCTAGAAGTAAATATTCACGACAAAACGACACTGGCTTTATATCGCCAAAATGGCTTTCAGCCTTTGGCCCAAATGACTTATTGGGCGATCGCACCGGATATACTCCAAGAACTGCAACAAGGAGAACCGGATTTACCCAACCTACTGCCGGTCAGCAATGCCGATGCTCAACTGCTTTATCAACTCGATACCGCATCCATGCCCCCCTTGGTGCGGCAAGTATTCGATCGCCACGTCCAAGATTTCAAAACCAGCTTCTTCGGCGCTTTAATAGAAGGACTGAGACAGTGGTTTGGCCAAACCGAAGTCGTAAGCGGCTACGTGTTTGAAACGCAGCGCAAAGCAGCGATCGGTTATTTTCAAATCCAACTCAGCCGCAACGGTTCCGTACCCCACACCGCCCAACTGACCGTTCATCCCGCCTACACCTGGCTTTATCCGGAATTGCTGGCCCAGATGGCCCGCATCGCCCAAGATTTCCCGCCCCAATCTTTGCAACTAGCTTCAGCCGACTACCAACCAGAAAGAGAAGAATATCTAGAACAACTCGGCGCTGAACGAGTGGAACATACCCTCCTGATGTCTCGTTCCGTTTGGCATAAGCTGCGGGAATCGAAACTGGTATCCTTAGAAGGACTGCCCTTGTCTGAAGTGCTGCAAGGTTTGCAGCGCTCTCGCCAACCAGTACCGGGAAGAATGTCTTGGTTGCGATCGCGGCAGCTAGCAACGCCAGAATCGGCAAGAACTGATTTAGCATCGAACGTTTCCGGGCAACCAGGGTCAAAATCGGAATCTGGCTCGGAAACAGTCGGAGGCGTCGCTTTTAAAGTATCTCGCAACGGTTCCTCTGGCAACTCATCCAGCGTTGATGGCGGCGAAACTCACCAAGAAGAACCTTCTTGCTAGCGTGTAGGACTGAGTAAATACCATAAAAATGACAGAAAGTCAAGAGTTTCTTGCCCCCGCACCCCCGCACCCCCGCACCCCCGCTTTTACATCAGCACTGGGATTGGATGTCGGTAGCAAGCGCATAGGGGTAGCCGGATGCGATCGCATCGGTCTGATTGCCACAGGTCTGACCACGATTGAGCGCAAATCATTTGAGCGGGATTTGGAGCATCTGAGCCAACTTGTAGCAGATCGACAGGCAGAAGTCCTTGTCGTCGGGTTACCTTATTCCATGAACGGAACTTTAGGTTTTCAAGCTCGACAAGTACAGAAATTTGCCCAGCGCGTCGGCAAAGCCTTGCAATTGCCTGTAGAGTATGTTGACGAACGGCTAACCTCATTTCAGGCGGAAGAGATGTTAAAAGAAGCCAAAAAATCCCCATCCCGCCATAAAAGTTCGATCGATCGGATTGCTGCGTCCATAATTTTGCAACAATGGTTGGACGAGCGTCGCACGCGGAAATAGCACTCCCCCTTGCTTGGAGCCTTCTAAATGTCTAAACAGAAAGAAAATGGATATTCTCAAGACGAACCTGTCATCCTCAAAGATGAAGCGGGACGCGAACTAGCCTGTTACATCGAGCGGTTTCTGGAAGTCGAGGGGAAAGAGTACGTTCTCTTATTACCCGTTGACTCACCAGTAGAAATTTTTGCTTGGAATGAAGACTTCGAGGACGAAGAGGCGGCAACTCTCATAGAAGACGACGAGAGCATTAACAAAATCTTTCCCACTGCCCAAGCTGTCCTGGCAGAGCAAGACCTCGTTCTCAAGCACACCGCATTCTCTCTGACCGTTGCCGGAGAATTGCCAGAAGTAGATGAGGAAGAAATTCTCACCCTGGAAATTGAGGATGAAATATCCCAGCAACAGCCAGAAGAGTTGCAGTTCCTGGCCAGTTTTTACCACGAGGAACAGGAATACGCCATTTACACTCCCCTCGATCCGCTGTTATTCTTTGGTCGTCTTACTCAAGGGGGTAAAGCCGAGTTACTTTCCCCAGAAGAATTTCAAAGGGTGCAGCCAATGCTAGAAGAACAATTGTTCGATGAATTGGAATAAGGTAAAGCTATGCGCCTCTCCAAGTGGTTGTTTTATCTTGCCCTATTCCCAGCGGTGCTGCTAGGAAGCGGTTGGCAAGGCTGGGCTTGGTGGAGTTGGGCTTCTGGGCCTCCGCTGGGCTCAGTACCCGCCACAGCATCGCCGGAATCGAAAAAATGGGTGCAAATCCGTATTCCCCCAGGAACTTCTAGTTCCCAAATTGGCCGGGATTTGGAGTCTGCCGGTTTGATTCGTTCGGCGCAAGCTTGGAACTTGTGGGCGCGTTGGTTGTCCGTGCAAAACAAGCCGGGGTTTAAGGCAGGTACCTACCAGTTATCCCCCACGCAGTCGCTGCCAGAAATAGCGGCGGAAGTTACGACAGGCAAAGAGTTGCAGCGTAGCTTCACTATTCCGGAAGGTTGGTCGCGCAAGCAGATGGCAGCTTATTTTGAATCTCAGGGCTTTTTCAAAGCTCAAGATTTTTTAGCTGCCGCCAGCCAGATCCCTCGCGATCGCTTTCCCTGGCTACCCAGCGCCATACCTCACTTGGAAGGCTTTTTGTACCCGGATACCTATCAGGTAGCAGCAACGGGTTCGATAACGCCTCAAAGCATTATCAACACAATGCTCAAACGCTTTGAGGAATTAGCTTTGCCCGTCTATCAAAAAGACCCAAACCGAACCCAGTACAGCCTGCTCCAGTGGGCGACTCTAGCCAGTATCGTAGAAAAAGAGGCGGTGCTTCCTGTGGAACGCCCTCGCATTGCCGGAGTTTTTATCCGACGTTTGCGCCAGGGTATGAAACTGGAATCTGACCCAACGGTTGAATACGGATTGAATATTCAGCAAACCGCAGATCGACCTTTAACATTCAAGCAAGTTGGGACGCCTTCTCCCTATAATACCTATCTCAATCGAGGTCTGCCGCCGACTCCGATCGCCAGTCCCGGATTGGCTAGTCTCAAAGCAGTCCTCAATCCTGAAGATACGGAATATCTGTTTTTTGTGGCTCGCTATGATGGCAGTCATGTGTTCAGTCGCACCCTGGCAGAACACGAAGCCGCAGTTGTGGCAATCCGAAAACAACGCGCCGCCCGACGTCAAGAGGAATTAAAAATTAAAAATTAAAAAGGCAACTTTTGATTTATAATTTTTTGTTCCCAATCGCCTTTTCACCAGTCACTTCACAATCGCTTATGTCTTGGGTAGCTCACCTACAGCCCGATCTAGTTTTGGAGGGCTCAATTTTGAGTCTGACACCGCAAATGCTAGAACAATATAACCTCAAGGGTCTGGTATTGGATGTGGATGAAACTCTCGTACCAATGAAAGTACAACAGGCTTCTGACGAACTCCGGCTGTGGGTAGATGAAATCAGACAAGTGGCCCAGATGTGGCTGGTGAGCAATAACCTGAGCGAAACTCGCATTGGCGGAATTGCCCGCTCTTTGAATTTGCCTTATCTGCACGGTGCTAGCAAGCCTTCTCGACGGAAATTAAGACAAGCTGTCGCCCAGATGAATTTAGGGGTGGAACAGGTAGGGATGGTGGGCGATCGCTTGTTTACAGATGTGCTGGCTGGGAATCGTCTGGGTATGTTCACCATCTTGGTAGATCCGATCGTCGATTCCGGTCAAGCTGTGCAGTCCTACCCGGTACGGAATCTGGAAGTTTGGCTTTCTCAAATCCTGGGCGCAACTTTGCCAGCAAAGCAACAAAACTTAAAACAGCATTACAAACCCTGACAAAGGGAAACATAAAGAAATTATTATGAAATTCCGATCTCTCTGAAAATAGTGGCATTCTATATATTGGTTGAAATGGGGTCAGCCGAGATAAAGACCCTAACCATAAATCACTGTGAATACCTCTACAAGCGTCAGCCTTCCACCTGGGAAGGACTGGCGCTTTAAAATTTTGGATTTTGGATTTGGCGCGAAGTGGGCGTCTTGGCGGTGACCGTCACGATGCCCACCTTCGCAAGAGAGGATTTTGGATTAGCTAGTTATGCAAGCGATGTGTAACTTGGTATCGCGACGAGCTATAATTTTAGATTGCTATGTCAGAAATAATAGTTGTCAAAATTGGCACATCGAGCCTCACCGATCCGTCTACGGGTAACCTTGCCCTTTCTACCATCGCCGCTTTAATAGAAACCCTCACTCACCTTCGCACATCGGGACATCGCGTCATACTGGTATCATCGGGAGCGGTGGGCGTGGGGTGCGCTCGTCTGGGACTGCGGGAAAGGCCGCGCAGCATGGCTCTCAAACAGGCGGTGGCAGCTGTGGGGCAGGGACGCTTGATGCGGATCTACGATGATTTGTTCACTTCTCTGCAACAGCCGATCGCGCAGGTACTGCTGACGCGCAGCGATTTGATGCAGCGCAGCCGCTATCTTAATGCTTACAATACCTTCCAAGAACTGCTGCGCCTGGGCGTTATCCCAGTGGTGAACGAAAATGATACTGTGGCAATTGACGAGTTGAAGTTTGGCGATAACGATACTCTCTCTGCCAGAGTCGCCAGCTTGTTGGAGGCAGATTGGTTGTTTTTATTAACAGATGTCGATCGCCTTTACTCAGCCGATCCCCGCAACAATCCAGATGCACAACCGATTAATCTTGTCAAGCAAATCGACGAACTCGCAGAATTACAGGTAGAAACTGGCGATCGCGGTTCTCAGTGGGGCACTGGTGGCATGGTCACCAAAATTGCCGCCGCCCGCATAGCCACTGCGGCTGGTGTCAGAACTGTAATTACCGAAGGTAGGTCGCCTCGCAACATCACCAAAATCTTGCAAGGAGAAGCTTTAGGCACCCATTTTGAACCGCAACCCCAACCAAATAAAGCCCGCAAGCGCTGGATTGCCCACGCTTTGGTACCCGTCGGTCAGCTTTACTTGGACAACGGGGCTGTAGCTGCGATCGCTCAGGCGGGGAAATCCCTTCTAGCGGCTGGGATTACTGAAGTTAAGGGAGAGTTCCACGCCTCAGATGCCGTGCTGTTATGCGATGCGATCGGTCGCGAAATCGCTAGGGGAATTGTAAATTATAGCAGCGCTGAGCTACAGAAGATCATAGGCCGTCAATCAGCAGAAATACCTACAATTCTCGGTTATGTCGGTGCCGAAACAGTTGTGCATCGAGATAACCTGGTCTTGAGTAGTTAGCGGAGTGGAAATTAAAAATTAAAAATGTAAACTTAAAAGCGATTTCTCTTAATTAGTCTGTTGGCGCAGCCGCCTACAAGCATTGACCTCAGATGGATCTCGCGTCACAAAACGAAAGCCAATCGATCGCATCTGCAATCTTTTGGCTGATGGCTTGAGATTCTATTTTTAATTTTTAATTGCCAAAGTTTGTAGCGGTTAGTCGTCGGTAGTGGACTTGGGACGGCGACCTTCTGACTGGCACTCTTTAGCCAAGCAGCGTTCGAGAAGTTTCACTCTGTAAACATAACAGAAGCGACGGGGATTCAATTCCAGTTTGGTTGTAGAACTGAATAAGGGCTGGTTGAGATACTGCCAGAGAGGGAATTTAACTGTGCCGTGTTTTGAAGCCATAAACAAAAAACAATATAGAAAATTTGGAAAAGATGCTGCGGTTAGTGCATCTATCTAGAGTCCCATTTTAGGGCGATTGATATCAAGATGCCAAAATTCACAGGCTGTTGTCTTGGTGACGATCGCGGAATGTATGGTGCAATTTTTACTTGGCTTATGTAATTTTACGGTGATAGCAGTAGACCGTTGTTACGCAATGCTACTGAAGAAAGGGTAGCTTTCAAGGCAGATTGAGGTGATGAGTCGATTGGCAACCGAGAATACGTGATGCGATCGCTACCGAAATCGAATTGCCAAAAAATAGGTGGGCAGTGCCCACCCTACGGAATTATTTGAGTTCGGGATGTTCGGTTTCCGGTGCAGGAATATCCAGCTGGTTAATAGCCGCAATCAGCTGGTACAATCTCCCGAAATCTCGCTGATTGAAGTACAAAGCAAGCCGAGGTAAGTCAAAAGTTTCATCCCCTGCTTCTTGGGGGAAAGCTTTAGTTTTTTCAATCCGCCCTTTGACTAAGATGTCGCGGAAGTTTTCGTTCAACCGCTCGGTATCCTCGTCTTTGAGCTCAGATTTGAGGCGAATGACGAATTGGTCGCCGACATAGCGACTGGAGTGGTAAACGCGATAGAAACTGGTGATGGCGGAGCAAGCTACATCCAAATTGTCTGTAATCGTGTAAACGCTGCGGTCTTCCGGGTTCACTAAACCGCGCTGTACCAGGTGCTTGTTAATGTAGGCATCCCAGTCTTTCCAATACTCCCCGCCAGGGCGATCGATCAAAATTAGAGGTACTGGCCCGTACTTGCCTGTTTGACAGAGTGTCAAGCACTCAAAAGCTTCATCTTGGGTGCCAAAACCACCGGGAAACAGACCTACAGCATCGCTTTCTCTCAAGAGAAACAGTTTGCGGGTAAAAAAGTATTTAAAGTGAATCAGTTTTGGGTCACCTGCAATGAATGGGTTTGCTTCCTGCTCAAAAGGGAGTTTGATATTCAGCCCAAAGGATTTTTCAGCACCAGCGCCTTCGTTCCCAGCCTGCATGATGCCGCCGCCTCCTCCTGTCATCAACATAAATCCCAGAGCGGTGACGCGACGAGCAAAGTCAACAGCTATCTGGTATTCCGCACTATCTGATGAGAGGCGAGCCGAACCGAAGATAGTGACTTTACGAACGTGCCTATAGGGATAGAATGTCTGGAATCCTCGCTCCAGGTCTTGTAAAGAAGCTGTGAGAATTTTCCAGTCCAGACGATCGATCTCACTCCCAGCAATTCGCAGGAGCGTAGCTAGGGACTGCTCAACCCATTTTTTGTGTCTTAGCGTCGGTAGCCGTTCAACTAACTCCGCCAGGTCTGCCGGGAGAGATTCGTGTGCGTTGAACGAGGGTGTAATAGTCATAATTTTTTTCGCACTGGCGGGTACTCTATTCTAGCGAGATTAGAGCGATTAGATTAAAAAGCGCCTTAGATCCTAATTTATCCAAGACGCTGACAAGACAAAGGTTATTTTACTTAGCACTTTTGGGCTGGTAGGAGGGAACTAGACTGATAAGAGCGTATTTCCGGACAAAAATGCCATAAAACCGGACGATAGCAGCATTTTTGACAATTGGATATCCAGCGATTTGGCCAATCGCCCCAATAGGATTATTCAAACGGTCGGACGAGCGATCGCTTTTCGATTAGAGATACTTCTCCAAAGTGTTGGAGAGAGTAGTTTTCGGAACTGCGCCGACTACCATATCAACCCTCTGACCGCCTTTGAAAATCATCAGCGTGGGAATGCTGCGGATTCCATATTTGCTGGCCACATTAGGATTCTCATCGGTATTTAGTTTGACGACCTTCACCTGGTCTTTGTACTGGTCTGCAATTTCATCGACGACAGGCGCAACCATCCGGCACGGACCGCACCAAGGAGCCCAAAAATCTACTAAAACCGGAATTTCGCTTTGAATTACTTCTTGTTCAAACGTAGCGTCTGTAACTTGTGCAGCTGCTGACATTCCTTGTCTTCCTTGCTGAATATTATCTTTAATTCCTTCGGAATTCTACCATAACCCAAGGAAAGGTTCTTTCCACCCTAAAGTATAGACATTTTTTAGGTTTATACCCAATAATCGATTAGCTGTCGGCTGCTTGCGGAAATCTACTTAAAATAAGGAACCGCCCGAACTTCAGTCCGGGCGGAGTGTGGTGTGAGGAGTGAACGGAAACATGCGTCTCCGCTATTTCTATTGTATGCGACAGATTCGCTTTTTCCAGGGATTTAGCAAGCTGCCCCGGAAAATTTCCCAAGTAAATTTGTTAAGTAAATTTACTTACCCATACCTAATTGTTGAGCTTTTTGGTAAAGCTTGCCTTCGGTTAACAGAGAGGGAGCGATCGCCACTTCGACCTGCTGCATTTCCTTGATATCCTTGGCTCCCAAAGTACCCATGCTGGTTTTTAGTGCGCCTAGCAGGTTGTGGGTGCCATCATCGAGTCCGGCTGGCCCGCGCAGAATTTGCTCGACAGTGCCAGTGGTGCCGACCCGAATGCGGGTGCCGCGAGGCAAAACAGGGCTGGGGGTAGCCATACCCCAATGAAAACCGCGTCCTGGTGCTTCTTTCGCTCTGGCAAAGGGTGAGCCGATCATTACTCCGTCAGCACCGCAGGCAATGCACTTGCAGATATCGCCGCCGGTGATCAAACCGCCATCGGCAATTACTGGAATATAATTGCCGGTTTCCCGATAATAGTCGTCGCGAGCTGCCGCACAGTCGGCAACGGCAGTCGCCTGTGGAATACCTACACCCAAAACGCCGCGAGAGGTACAAGCAGCACCGGGGCCAATGCCCACCAATATCCCGGCTGCGCCTACTTTCATTAAGCTAAGCGCGACTTCGTAAGTGACGCAATTACCCAAAATTACCGGTATGGGCATTTGGCGGCAAAATTCAGCTAAGTCGAGCGGTGTCACCGACTCCGGCGAAAGGTGAGCAGTGGACACGACTGTAGCTTGCACGAAAAATAGGTCTGCTCCTGCTTTGGCGACGATCGAACCGTACTTAGTTGCGCCTGCGGGAGTGGCGCTGACGGCGGCGATGCCCCCTTGGCTTTTAATTTCCTGTATCCGGCGTTCGATCAAATCCGGTTCGATCGGTTGTGCGTACAGTTCCTGCATCAGCGGCACAAACTCATCTTTGCCGACTGAAGCAATGCGGTCTAAAATTGGCTCAGGGTCAGCATAGCGGGTTTGGATTCCCTCTAAGTTGAGGACGCCCATCGCTCCCAGCTGGGATAGCAAGACTGCCATGCGGACATCTACCACCCCATCCATCGCGCTGGCAATAATCGGAATTTCTCGCTCTATGCCGCCAATGCGCCAGCGAGTGTCTGCCAAACTGGGGTCTAGGGTTCTAGTCCCCGGCACTAGCGCAATTTCATCAATACCGTAGGCTCGGCGAGCTGTCTTACCTCGCCCAATTTGAATTTCCACGCTCGACTTGTTCCCAAGACTATTTAAGCTAGGGTATCAAATTGCGAGGGAATTTGTGTTTTGGCGATCGGCTTGAGTTAAAGTTGGCTTGTCCAAAAGTGGCTCCTGAGTCTGCTTTTGGGGCGAGTGCGATCGCACACAGGGAAAGGGCGGCAACCGAGACAAGGAGGTTCGGCTAACTCAATCGATCGCAATTTTATCGCAACCCCTCTCGTGAGTGAGGACATTCTTAATTCTTGAAATCCAAGATTTATCACCTCTTCTTCCCCTGTAGGGGCGATCGCATTTGGGCGATAATTTTTCACTTTCACCAAAAGATTTCTCACCAAATGCGATCGCCCCTCCGACGCCCGACACCCTACGCCCTACCTATCAATGCCAGAAAACGAGGAACAACAAACACCAGAACTAAGCGAGTGGCGGTTAATCTTAGAAGCTGCTAACCGTAACAATGTCTTTTGTCATTGCCGTACTTGCAGCTATGAGTGGGTAACTTCCTCTGAGGATGTCCCTTGCAGTCGCTGTGGCAGCACCAATGTTCGCTATATTTTGTGCTGGCAATTTCCAGATGACTGAAACAGGGATACATTATCTGCTGTTGTTTGGCGATCGCTTCTATCTAAAGTTAGTTTTAATGTTACAACGATATGTTCTTCTGAATACAATTAGCCGTCTAGAACAGTAATTCAGTAATCCCATAAACTGGGTTTCTTTGGTTTGAAGCAACGAAATATCCAGCTTGGTAAAGAAAAAAAAATTAGTCGCTCATCTGTTACCATCAATACTAAATAGGTGTTCTATAATGCTTTAACAAAGCGGTAAGCAAGGGGGGGCTTGGCTAATGGGTCGGATTTTTTTGGAAATAGGGTTTTGCAAACCTAGCAAATTTTTCTAAAAAAATTATTTAGAAAAACATTTTTTCAATTGTTCTGATGGGTAACATCTGATGAAACCGCTCACTGCTCTTGATTTAGTCGTGCTAATTTATATGGAACAGCGTAAAATTTGAAAGTAAGTCAGTGACAGAGCAGTTAAGATGATTGTAATTCCCGGCTACGAGCTGATAGAAGTTATTCATCAAGGTGCTGCAACAGTCATCTATCGCGGCACTCGGCAAAAAGACCAAATGCCTGCGATCGTCAAAATCCTTATCGCAGAAAATCCGACTCTAGCCGATATCGCTCACATCAAACAGGAATACTCGATTCCCAAGAACTTAAACATAGAAGGTATTGTTAAACCCTTAAGCCTAGAAAATTATCAAAACCGTCTGGTTTTAGTCTTAGAAGACTTCGGAGGCATTTCTCTCAAAAAACTGAGCGAGCAAGGCTTTCTAGATCTAAGCACTTTTTTTGACTGCGCCCTGCAACTGGTAGAAACGTTGGGCCATCTGCATACACACCGCATTATTCATAAAGATATCAAACCAAAAAATATTATCGTAAATAGTAAAACTGGCATTGTCAAAATTACCGATTTTGGTATCGCCACCCAACTCTTTAGAGAAACTCAACAAATTAGCAATCCTGAGTTACTGGAAGGCACCCTTGCTTATATGTCGCCAGAACAAACCGGACGAATGAACCGAATTATCGATTACCGTACTGATTTTTACTCGCTGGGAGTAAGTTTTTATGAAATCCTCACCGGGACGCTTCCTTTTAATAGCAAAGAACCCTTAGAACTGGTTTACTCCCACATTGCCCAAACACCCACTCACCCGCACCAGCTAAACGCAGATATCCCGCCTGTATTGTCGTCAATTGTAATGAAACTTATGGCAAAAAATGCCGAAGAACGTTACCAAAGTGCGGCAGGGCTTAAAGCGGATTTAGAGAAATGTTTAAGCGCACTACAAAGTACAGGTAAAATTGACGACTTTGTACCCGGTAAAATGGACAAATCCGGGCAACTTTCCATTCCTCAAAAGTTGTACGGAAGAGAGTTAGAAGTTAAACAATTGCTGGATGCGTTTGCTCGCGTTGTCGGCAGTTCTGAATTTTCTGTTTGGCATTCTAAAATAGAAGAAAAAACTCAAAAATTAAACAAGGACGATGGCAACGATCGCCCTTATAAAATACCGAATACCCGTAGCGAGATGATGCTGGTCTCTGGTTACTCCGGCATCGGTAAGTCTTCCTTAGTTAATGAAGTCCACAAACCGATAGTACGCGAGCGAGGTTACTTCATTGCGGGTAAATTTGACCAGTTCAAGCGCGATATTCCTTATGCTTCTATTATTCAAGCTTTCCAAGATTTAATGCGACAATTGCTCACCGAAAGTACCGAAAAACTGCAAATTTGGAAGGACAAACTTTTAGCAGCGTTAGGAACAAACGGTCAGGTAATTGTCGATGTAATTCCAGAGGTAGAATTGATTATCGGCAAGCAGCCAGAAGTGCCGCAGTTAGGCCCAACTGAATCTCAAAATCGCTTCAACCGAGTGTTTCAAGATTTCATTCATGTTTTTACTCAACCTCAACACCCTCTCGTTTTGTTTTTGGATGATTTGCAGTGGGCTGATGCTGCTTCCCTAAAATTAATTCAACTATTAATGACAGAACAAAATAGTCAATATTTGTTACTCATTGGAGCTTATCGAGACAACGAAGTGAGTCCGGCACATCCGCTGATGCACACTATTTATGAAATTGAACAAGCAGAAGCGATTGTGAATAAGATTACGCTGTATCCTTTAGAAATAGGTCACGTTCGCCAAATAATTGCCGATACTTTGTACGACAGCGAACAGTCGATTGCTTTAGCCAATTTGCTGTTTCACAAAACTCAGGGTAATCCGTTCTTTTTAACTCAGATGCTCAAAACGCTGTACCAGGAACAGCTATTGTCTTTTGATTTTTCTAAAGGAATTTGGTTATGGGATATCGAACAGATTCAGGCTTTTGGAATTACCGATCTCGGTGTAGTCGAATTGGTTGCTAATAATATCCGCAAGCTGTCGCAGGCAACTCAAGAAGCTTTGAAATTGGCAGCTTGTATAGGCGATCGCTTCAATTTGGATATCCTGGCCATCATTAGCGAAAAACCCCTCTCAGAGGCAACAGAAAATTTGTGGTCAGCCTTGCAGGTAGGACTAATTTTGCCATTAAATAAAGATTACAAAATTCCGCGATTTTTTGATTCGGAAGAACTCAAAAATTTCAGCTTTGACAATTGCAGATTAGGCTATAGATTCCTGCACGATCGCGTACAGCAAGCCGCCTATTCCCTCATTCCCGACGCTCTCAAGCAGTCAACGCACCTGAAAATAGGTCAATTATTGCTACAAAACACGCCTTCAGAACAGATAGAAGCAAACATTTTTGACATTGTTAACCAGTTAAATATTGGGATTGAGTTATTGACAGAACCAAACCAAAGACACGAATTAGCTCAACTCAATCTTCTCGCTGGTAAAAAAGCGAAACAATCAACGGCTTACGAACCTGCCTTAAAGTATTTTACAGCAGGGCTGAACATCTTAGAAAACGATAGCTGGCTAACTCAGTATCAATTGACGTTAGATTTTTACTTAGAAAAAATTGAATGTAATTATATTATTCAGCACTTTGAAAAAGCGGAAAAATTAGTTTATCAAGCTTTATCACAAGCAAAAAATAACTTAGATCGAGCAAAGATTAATAGCATTCGACTCATTCACTACCAAAATAACGCTCGCTACGAAGAAGCGATTAGGGTTGGGTTATCAACTTTAGAGTTATTTGGCGTGACTTTACCTTATTCACCCAGTCAAACCGACATATTATCCACAGCAAAAAAAGTTAAAAAAAGTTTGGGCAAGAGAAAAATTGCTGACTTAATTGATGCACCTGAATTGGTGGATGAAGCATCAAAAATTGCGATTTTAATTTTAATTAATTTAGTGCCGCCAACCTACTTAATCAATCAACCTTTGCTGGCATTGAGCGTGTTGACAATGGTCAATATTTGCCTCAAACAGGGAAACACCAATCTTTCTGGATTTGTCTACGCTTGGTATGGCACGATGTTGTGCGGAAAATTTTACGAATACGAAACTGGATATGAGTTTGGAGTCATTGCTTTAAAAATTAACGATAAATTCCACAATACCAGTCTTAATGGGCGAATTTATATGTCCTTTGGCAACTTTATATTGCCTTGGAGAAAGCCACTCAAAGAAAATATTGAAATTCAGAAAAAAGCTTATAGCGCCGCAATGGCAGTGGGAGATTTTTCCTGGTGTCATCACAGCGCCTTATTCTGTTTTTGGCAAAGATTGATGATTTGTCAAAATTTGAACAGTCTCTTAGACGAATTTGACAATTATGTTGGTTTTGCTATAGATACCGAACCAACAGCGGGTTGGGCATTGAGAGTTCAACAAAGCGTTTTGTCGAACTTAACAGGAAAAACTGAAAGTAAATTTAGTTTAAGTTATGCAGGTTTTGATGAGTCTATCGCTTTAGAAACGTTTCAACAAACTGCTTACGCTTATGGCATAAGTACTTATTACTTTTCCAAAGCTTTTATTTATTTGATTTATGAAAATTATGCTGAAGCCGATCGGATGATAACCGAGGCGGAAAAGACGCTCGCTGTTGTAGATACGCAATTTCAATTAGCCCTGCACTACATTTACAAATCCTTGATTATATTAGGGCTTTATGCAAGTGCAAACTCGACAGAAAAAAAGGAATATTTGAGCGCTTTGCAAGAGAACTGTAAAAAGCTGAAAAACTGGGCAAATAATTGTCCGGAAAACTTTCTCCCGCACTGGTTATTAGTGGAAGCAGAAATATCCAGGGTAAGGGGAAATAACTGGCAAGCTACACAGTTTTATGACAGAGCGATCGCATCAGCTAAAGATAACGCTCTTCTGCCAACTGAAGCGCTAGCTTACGAGTGGGCAGCCAAATTTTATCTAGAATTTGAGAGAACAGAAATTGCAGAAACATACATGACTAAGGCACACTCCAGTTACAGTCGCTGGGGTGCAACTCGCAAAGTAGAAGATTTACAAAAAAAATATGCTCAACTAATTATTCCCAGTCGCGGCGTACCTATTTTATCATCCGATGTTAAAACGACGAGAACCTCAACTGCCAGCAGCGAAGTCTTAGACTTGTCAACAGTTCTCAAAGCTTCTCAGGCGATCGCTAGCGAAATTATCCTCGATAAATTACTGCAAAATTTGATGAAAATACTCATCGAAAATGCTGCGGCTGAAACCGGAGTTTTAATTCTTAACAAAGATAATCAATTGCTGATTGAAGCTACAGGTAACCACAAGCAAGATTCTGTCACTGTTTTGCAATCTATCCCGGTTAAAATCTCGGCAGATATACCGATTTCACTTATTAAGTATGTTGCCCGAACCAAGGAAGTCTTAGTTTTAAACGATGCGACGGCGGAAGATACTTTTAATACAGATGCTTACATCAAAAAGCGGCAACCAAAATCTATCCTTTGCACTCCTATTTTCCACCAAGGCGAACTCAGCGGCATTCTCTATTTAGAAAATAACTTAACCATCGGAGCATTTAACCCCAAGCGTCTGGAAGTTTTGAAACTTCTCTCAGCGCAAGCGGCTATTTCTATTCGCAATGCTGTGCTTTATCAACAGTCGCAAACTTACGCTCAAGCCGCAGAAACAGCCAACCGTGCCAAAAGTGAATTTTTAGCGAATATGAGCCACGAACTGCGTACCCCGCTCAACGCTATTCTGGGCTTTACACAAGTGATGAGTCGGGACTCATCTTTATCCTCAGAACATCAGCAACACTTACAAATTGTCAGTCGCAGCGGCGAACATCTTTTGTCGTTGATCGACAACATTCTGGAAATGTCAAAAATAGAGGCGGGTCGGCTCACGCTCTATGAAAGTAGTTTTGACTTAATTCGCCTCTTAGATACGCTCGAAAAGATGCTGCGACTGAGATCTGAATCTAAAGGATTAAAGCTAATTTTTGAGCTCGACGCAGACATTCCCCAATATGTAAAAACTGATGAGATAAAATTGCGATCGTGCTTAATCAATCTCCTGGGAAATGCCATTAAATTCACTGAGCGAGGAAGCGTTACGCTTCGCGTGAAAGGCAAAGGCAAAAATTACGTTCACAAGCAGAGCCAGTTACAGGTAAAAAGTCAAGATTATTTGATTTTAACTTTTGAGGTGGAAGACACTGGGCCGGGAATCGCTCCTGAAGAAATTGACTTGTTATTTGAACCGTTCGGACAAACAGAAACAGGTCGAAAATCTCAGCAAGGAACTGGATTGGGTTTACCCATTAGTCGCAAATTTGTACAGTTAATGGGAGGAGATATTTCGGTTAGCTGTGGGTTGGGAAAAGGCGCGATTTTTAACTTTGATATCCAGGTTGGTTTGGGAGAGGCGACTGAGATTGAGACAACACAACAAAAGTCTAAGGCGATCGGCTTAGCACCCGACCAAAGAGAATATCGCATCCTTGTGGTTGAGGATCGCTTGGAAAACCGCCTTTTGCTGACTCAGCTGCTGACGGAAATTGGCTTTGCAGTGCGATCGGCTGAGAACGGTCAAGAAGCCGTGACATTATGGTCGAGTTGGAAACCAGACCTGATTTGGATGGATATACGGATGCCTGTGATGAACGGATACGAGGCTACCAAACAGATTAGGGCGAGGGAGAAGGAAAAATGGGAAAATGGAGAGATGGGGATTCCCAGTTCGCAGTCGCCAACCATCATTATCGCCCTGACCGCAAACGCCTTTGAAGAAGACCGTCGCCTTGCTTTGTCAGTAGGTTGCGACGATTTTGTCCGCAAACCTTTCCAAGAGTCAGAAATTTTTGAAAAGATGGCTCAATATCTGGGTGTGTTATATCTGTACGAAGAAGCAAAATCTTTAAATGAAGAACTTAGCTCGACGGGAGGTGATTTACGAGAAAATACTGAAAGCAATCGTTTATCGAGTAGCATACCTAATTTAAAGGAAGCTCTCGCGCAAATGCCTGCTGAATGGGTAGCAAAATTGCACGCGGCAGCTATCTCTGCTAGAGAAAAAGAAATTGGGAAATTGCTAGAAGAAATTCCTCCAGAAAATATAGGTCTAGCTGAAGCGCTAGCCAAAAAAGTTCAAGATTTTCGCCTGGATCAAATAATAGATTTAACAAGCAATGTTTAGCGATCGCACTCAAGAAACTAGGGGAGATATTTTAATCGTTGATGATGTACCGCAAAACCTGCAACTTCTGTCGAGTATACTCACATCTCACGATTATGAAGTTAGGCGAGTCATCAATGGAAAACTTGCTTTAACTGTAGCCAGTTCCGATCCGCCCGATTTAATTTTGCTGGATATTATGATGCCAGATATGGATGGCTATGAAGTTTGCCAGCAGCTCAAAGCCAACGAAATTACCCGCGAAATACCGGTGATTTTCTTGAGCGCTCTCAATGATGTATTGGATAAGATGAAAGCTTTTAGTGTTGGGGGCATAGACTACATCACCAAACCAATTCAGGATCGAGAAGTCATAGCCCGCGTAGAAAACCAACTTATGATTGTACGTCAGAAAAAACAATTGCGGGAACAAAAAGCGCAATTGGAACAGGAAGTTCGGGAGCGCATCCGTGCAGAGGAAGCAGTCCGACAAAGGGCGATCGCATTGAGCAACCATAACCTAGTTTTGACAAAATTAGCCCAAAGTCTAGCCCTAAATGAGGGAGATTTAAAAGCAGCTTTAGCAGAAATTACAGAAGCCTGTGCTGAAAACGTTGGGGTTGAACGTTCTAGTGTATGGTTGTACAACGAAAGCCCTACAAAAATACAATGCCTTGACCTATTTGAAAAAAGTCACAACCGACATAGCCAAGGAATTGAACTGTTAGAGACAGACTATCCGGCATATTTTCAAGCTTTGCAGCAAGAGAGACCGATCGCAGCA
This sequence comes from Aerosakkonema funiforme FACHB-1375, assembly GCF_014696265.1. Taxonomy (GTDB): domain Bacteria; phylum Cyanobacteriota; class Cyanobacteriia; order Cyanobacteriales; family Aerosakkonemataceae; genus Aerosakkonema; species Aerosakkonema funiforme_A. The sequence goes on from NZ_JACJPW010000025.1 coordinate 53,108, forward strand.
GAAAACGCCCACACCGATCCCAGAACTAAAGAATTTTCCTCGTGTTACCTAACGCCATTAAGTATCGCATCTATGTTGGATATGCCGATCAGAGTAAAGGGAAAAACGGCAGGAGTTGTATGTTTGGAACACGTTGGATTTGCTCGTCATTGGACGCCGGAAGACGAGAATTTCGCTCGCTCGATCGCCAATTTAGTATCTTTGGCGATCGAAGCGCGAGAGCGCAAGTACGCAGAGCTAGCACTGCGAGAAAGAGAAGAATGGTTGAGAACTTTAGTTAGCAACATTTCTGGTGCTGTTTACCGCTGTCTTTGCCATTCCGATTGGACAATGGTATTTATCAGCGATGCAATTCTAGAAATTTCCGGTTATCCACCCAGCGATTTTATTAACGAGCGAGTGCGCTCCTTTGACAGTATCGTTCATCCTGAAGATAAAGATAAAGTTAAAAAGACTATCCGGGAAGGTATCAGCAACAAACAGCCTTACTGCATCGAATACCGAATAGTTAAAGCCGATGGTAGCATTGCTTGGGTTTACGAAAAAGGTCAGGTAATTTTTGATGCAAATGATAAAATTATATGGCTGGATGGGGTAATTTTTGATATTGGCGATCGCCACAAAGCAGAAGTAGCTCTGCGTGAGAGCGAACAGCGCTTTCGCGCTATTTTTAACTCTAGTTTCCAATTCACGGGGGTACTGCAACCGAATGGCACTGTGCTGGATGTAAATCAAACAGCGCTCGACTTCACGGCAACGAAGCGATCGGATCTGCTGGGGCGTCTGTTTTGGGAAGTAAAATGGTGGATGGAACCGGGAAAAAATCCGAAAGAAAAAGCCGATCGCAAAAGTGAGCTTGGTGGGGGCAATAATTTAAAGCGCTCCCAAGCTCGGCAAAAGAAAGCTGCTTCCCTGCAACCAAAACAGGAGGAATTAAAAGAAGCGATCGCACGCGCTGCCAAAGGCGAAATCGTCCGCTACGAAGTAGAGATTTTGGGTGCATTCAACACAATCGCTACCATCGATTTTTCGATCAAACCAGTGTTTGATTCCAGTCAAAACGTAGTGTTGCTGGTGACAGAAGGGCGCGATATCACGCAACGCAAACAAGCAGAAGAAACCCTGCGCCAGATGGCAGAAAGAGAGAAAGCGATCGCCAGAGTAATTGAACGTATGCGGCAGACTTTGGATATCGAAAGTATATTCACCGCCACAACGCAAGAATTGCGACTTCTGATCGATTGCGATCGCATCGTCGTCTATCAATTCCATCCTGACTGGACGGGCGAATTTGTCGCGGAGTCGGTGGGAAGCGAGTGGATTTCTTTGCTGCGACAACAACACAACGACCCTCATTTTGCCAAAGATACCATACAAGACAGTCGTTGCACTGTGAAAGCTTTGTGCAATCAGGACGCATCTCCGGGAGATAGTTACCAGCAACAAACTTCATCCACTGACAACCAAAGCGTAAATTACCTCTGTATCCCAGACATTTACCAAGCTGAGTTTCCCTCGCCTTACATTCACCTTTTGGAGCGATTTCAAGCCAGAGCCTACATAATTGTCCCTATTTTTTCTAGCAATAAACTGTGGGGTTTGTTGGGAGCTTATCAAAATTCTAGCCCTCGCCAGTGGAAAGAAGCAGAAATCAATGTTGTCGTGCAAATTGGCAATCAGTTGGGAGTCGCTTTGCAGCAGGCAGAATTGCTCCAGCAGACTGAGAAACAGTCGGCAGCGCTGCAACAAGCTGTATTGGCCGCAGATACAGCTAACCGTGCCAAAAGCGAATTTTTGGCGAATATGAGCCACGAGCTGCGTACCCCGCTCAACGCCATTCTCGGCTTTACCCAAGTGATGAATCGTAGCTCATCCATATCCGCAGAGCATCAGCAATATTTGGCAATTATCAATCGTGCTGGCGAACATCTGCTGGATTTGATCAACGATGTGTTGGAAATGTCCAAAATTGAAGCAGGCAGAATTACGTTGCACGAAAATTTCTTTGACTTAATTCACCTCCTAGAAAGTCTGGAAAAAATGTTTCGCTTAAGAACGGAATCCAAAGGTTTACAGTTAATCTTTGAAATCGAACCGGAACTTCCAGAATATGTGAAAAGCGATGAAGGTAAATTGCGTTCTTGTTTAATTAATCTTCTGGGTAATGCCATCAAATTTACTACAGAAGGTTGTGTAAAGCTGCGGGTATCAGCTATTAATCCGGAAGAATTTGTCAAAAAATTAGGAATCTCGAATAACGAGTCCGAACAAATCATAATATACTTTGAAGTATCAGATACTGGCCCTGGCATTGCGCCAGAAGAAATTAATCTTTTGTTTGAACCGTTCGGGCAAACAGCATCAGGTCGAAAATCTCAGCAAGGTACTGGATTGGGTTTACCGATTAGCCGCAAATTCGTACAGCTGATGGGAGGAGATATTAGCGTTAGCAGCCAAATAAGTAAAGGCAGCACATTTAGTTTTTATATTAAAATAACGCTCGCCGACGCAAGTAAAGTTAAGGCAGATCGACCGCAGAGCAAGGTAATTTCTTTGGCACCCAATCAACCGGAATGTCGCATCTTGGTAGCTGACGATCGCTTTGAAAGCCGGATGGTTTTAGTGACATTATTAACGTCGATTGGCTTTCTGGTGCGAGAAGCCGAAAACGGTCGAGATGCGATCGCATTGTGGGAAAGTTGGCAGCCAAACCTGATCTTAATGGATATGCGAATGCCAGTCATGGATGGCTATGAAGCTACTAAATATATTAAATCAAGAGAAATCGGACAGGAGCGATCGACAGTAATTATTGCTCTTACTGCCAACGCTTTTGAGGACGATCGGCAAAGTATCTTGTCAGCAGGTTGTAATGATTTTATCGGCAAGCCATTTCGAGAAGAAATCTTACTAGAAAAATTAAGTCAATATCTAGAAGTCGCCTATATTTACGAAGATAAAACATCCGAAATACAAGACAGAAACCGCAGATCGCAAAAAAATTTGACGCCAGAAGATTTTAAACATTACTTTTCCCAAATGCCAGAGTTGTGGGTGGCAGAACTACACTATGCCGCCGCACAATGCAGCGATGACATGGTTTCAGAGTTGATTGGACAAATTCCCCCAGAATATACGTTGCTGGCGCAAGCTCTTGAGGATTTAGTAGACAACTTCGAGTTTGAAACAATTATAGAATTGACTGCAAAAGAGTAAATAGCAGAAATTCAAAGTAAAGGATAGAGAGTATCGCCGGTCGCGGGATCGAACACAAACAACCGATCGAGATCCAGTTGTATGGGGATGCGATCGCCCGCCCGCAGACTCAATTCTGGCGCTGCATAAAAACTTATATGCACTCCCGATTCCGCTAAAATCCCACGAATTAAAGTCTCTCTTCCCAGGGGTTCTATCACCTTTATTTCCACAAAAAGCGGATAGCGATCGTTTTCTTTAATATCCCCCACTCTAATATTTTCTGCCCGAATACCCATATCCAAACTTTGTCCTTCTCTGAGTTGTAACTTTTCGCGAATAATTGCCGGACAAGCTAAAAATTGCTCGCCTAACTTAAAGCTATCTCCCGCATAAGTTGCAGACAAAATATTCATGGGCGGACTACCCAAAAATGTCGCGATCGTTCTGTTGGCAGGACGCGCATAAACTGTTTGCGGTTCGCCAACTTGTTGAATTTTACCTCGATTCAACACGACAATTTTGTCAGCTAGCGTCATCGCCTCAACTTGGTCGTGCGTAACGTAAATCGTAGTAATTCCTACGCGCTGGTGCAATTGTTTTAACTCTGCCCTCGTATCATCTCGCAATTGGGCATCTAAATTAGATAAAGGTTCATCTAATAGAAAAACTTTCGGTTCGCGTGCGATCGCCCTTCCCAAGGCTACCCGTTGTTGCTGTCCTCCCGATAACTGTTTGGGTTTCCGATCTAACAGGTGAAAAATATCGAGCGATCGCGCCACTTTTTCCACCCTTTCTCTCATTGCTTTCCGGTCAAATTTTCGCATTTGCAACCCAAAAGCCAGATTTTCCGCCACCGTCATATGCGGATAAAGGGCGTAATTTTGGAACACCATCGCCACATCTCTTTGCCTGGGGGGGATATCGTTCACCAAAGTATCGCCAATATAAAGATTACCGCTGGTGGCAGTTTCCAATCCCGCAATAGTTCTCAGAATTGTAGACTTGCCGCAACCGGATGGCCCTACCAAAACCCAAAATTCCCCATCGGGAACTTCAAAAGTAATATCTGCGATCGCGGTAGAGTTATTAAACCGTCTCGTTATTTTTTCTAATTTAACGTTTGCCATTTGGTGATTGATATTTATTAATTGAGGAGCAGTAATTAGTTATTTTTCTGCCCGATGTTCAATGCCCCATTAGCCAGATATTCCAATTCTGATACCACTCGTTCCAATTCGTCAATCAGAGGCGATGACCAAACTTTGCGAAATGCCTCCACTAAAGCGCGATAATACCAAAGAGTACCTTCCCTACCTCCGTAGAAGCGCCCCCACACTGACTCGCCCAATATTCGATAATCTTTCAAAATTGACCGGGCATTATACAGTTTATCGGATGCCGAGACTAATAACACCGATCGCTCAGCTGTGGGAATGTGGGCAATATAATCCTCTTTGCGCTGTCGCCAAGGGGGTTTGGGCGTGGTGTCGGCGTCTGTGCAACCATCCACAATTTCAGTTACCGTATCTCCAAAACGGCGACGAATTTCTTCTCGCGTGGCAGCACCGCCTTGGTCTTCAATGGCATCGTGGAGTAAAGCGGAAATGGCTTCATCTTCATTCGCCCCATATTCCAAGGCTATGCTGGCGACACCCAGCAAATGGGAAATGTAAGGAACGCCGCTGCCTTTGCGGACTTGGTTGGCGTGCAGTTCGGTGGCAAAAACGAGTGCTTCTGTGAAGCGTTCGGAAAGAACCATTGCAATTTTTTGTTTGATTTTCGATCGATTCTACCTTACTAATTCGACAATTAACAATAGCAAATATTATTAAATAGATGACAATCTCTAAATCGAAAAATTTTGCTATTAAACAGAAGATATAAACTGATGCAGAAGCTGTCAGCAATAGCAATAGAATTACTATCAAAATCAGCCCCGACATCGATTTGGCTCTAGCTCTGCGTCTGAAACGATAGTATAAGGTGTAGGCGTTGTCGATTTCTAAACTAACGATGTCAGGAAATACCCTTGGCTTGAGCGCTCAATTCTATAATTACCTGTTATCTGCCTCTTTACGGGAGCCGGATATTCTGCGCCGTCTGCGAGAAGAAACTGCCAATCATCCTGGTGCCGCAATGCAGGTTGCGCCAGAACAAGGTCAGTTTTTAGCGCTATTAGTGCAATTGATGGGAGCGAAGAAAACGCTGGAAGTGGGCGTTTTTACTGGTTATAGCTCGCTTTCTGTGGCTTTGGCACTACCTCCAGATGGCAAGATTGTTGCTTGCGATATTAGCGCGGAACACACATCAATCGCTCGTCGCTATTGGCAGCAAGCTGGGGTGGCGGATAAGATCGATCTGCGAGTAGCACCTGCGCTGGATACCTTGGATCGTTTATTAGCAGATGGACAGGCATCTACGTTTGATTTTGCGTTCATCGATGCGGACAAGGCAAATTATGAGAATTATTATGAGCGATCGCTCCAACTTGTTCGTCCCGGTGGTTTGATTGCAGTTGATAATGTCTTGTGGTACGGACGAGTTGCCTATCCTCAAGATCCAGATAAAATTACGCAGATTATGCGAGCTTACAATGAAAAATTGCATCGGGACGAACGAGTTTTCCTCAGTGTCGTTCCCATCGGCGATGGATTGAGCTTAGCGCTGAAGCGATGAGGCGATCGAACGCTCGCGATCGCCTCATCCCCTATTAGCATGATGTGGATAGCGCGGATATAGACATACAAAATAATCCGCGCTCATCTGTGTATTCTCCCACAGGCTAACTTCAAATCTCTTAATTATTGGTAATATTGTTGCTCGATCCAAATCCGCATTTCCGTGTCGGAAGAGGCAGAAACATGACGACCTGTAACCGGATCGTAAGCGTGCCATTCGCTATTACCAGAGCGATCGCTCTTATGCCAAACTTGCAGCTCGTTTCCATTCACAATAACTTTCAGCAGAGCCTGCCAAATTTTGTTAAGAAATAAGAATTTTTTGGGAGTAGCTTCTTTCAGTTCGCTCTCCGTATTATCCCTTAAGTAGTTTTGTCGATCGTGGAAAAAAGGTGTAGCTAATTTCATACAAATCTCCCTATAAGTAAGACTAAGTTTATTAGCTTAATTTCACTCTAACCTTGTTGCAATTAAACAACCATACAGAACTTGCATAGCTTGTATGAATAAAATCGATAGATAGAGGGTAAAATAATTTTGCGGCTTTTGCGAAGATGCAAACCCCTTGCACAACCTTTATGAATGAAGGCAATAGAAGCAATATTAAGCTTTCCCAGCTTCGTGTGTTAGTTGCGGTAGCAGACTGCGGCAACTTCAGCGCAGCAGCGCTGCATATGGAGATGTCCCAGTCGGCAGTCAGTCATGCGATCGCTTCCCTGGAGGAAGATTTAGGTGTGGTGTTACTTTCCAGGGGGCGTCACGGGGCCCATCTCACCCCTGTTGGCGATCGCATCACAGCTCATGCACGTAAAGTGCTACAGCTTTTGGAAGCGATCGGCAAAGAAGCTAACTTAGAAAAAGGCTTAGAAGGCGGTAGCCTGCGAATCGCCTGTTTTCGTAGCGTCGCAACTCACATCCTACCAACAGCGATCTCCCGATTTCGCCACTGCTTTCCCAATATCACCATCAGTATTACTGAAAACGACACTTTCCCAAGTATCGAACAAGCTTTGCGGGAAGGTTATGCCGATATTGGTTTCACCTATTTACCCACCAGCAATGAATTTGAAACTTGGGAAATTCTGCGAGATGATTACATTCTACTGCTGCCACCAACAACTAAATTGAGAAATAATCAAGTTACTTGGCAAGAATTAGCTAAATATCCATTAATTGTCAGTTCCATACCTCCCTGCAATGCCTTGACTCGCAAATGTTTGTCCATTACAGAATACCCCCTCAATATTGCTTACGAAATCAGGGAAGATTCAACCATTGTCAGCATGGTTCAACAAGGTTTGGGAGCTGCTATTCTCCCTCGTCTTGCTGCCGAACCCGTACCCCCCGGTGTGGGAGTGTGCAGTTTGCCGGCACATTTAGAAAGGGTAATTGGGGTAGCTATTTTGGCAAATGCGCTTCATTCTCCAGCAGTTTATGCGTTTTTAGATGCGCTTAGGAATACGGGTCGATTTGCTGAAAAAACTGCTGTATGATGGGAAAGGATAGGTGGCGATCGCACCAATCAAAATTCTATCTTATCTGTTGTTTAAACCTAAATCAAAAATCAAATTTTATGTTATATAATACAAATAGGTAGAATTCGCTCGTTGCTAGCTAATCATAACTATAATGTCTGTAGCGCTTAAGAATTGGACTATTATGAAAAGTGCATTGGATATCGCTCGGTACTTTCTGTACCGTGTCGATCGAGATGCAGGCGATACAATTTCTCCTCTCAAGCTTCAAAAACTTGTCTATTATGCTCAGGCTTGGAGTTTGGTACTGCGAGATAAGCCAATTTTTCAGGAGGATATTCAGGCTTGGGTTCATGGGCCTGCTGTATATGAAGTTTGGGACGCCTATAAAGATTTCCGACATGGAGCTATTCCAGAACCGCAAGAAGAACTACCAGAATTTGAAGAAGACGAACTGGAAGTACTTGAGGAAGTTTGGACTGCTTATGGGGAATTGAGTGCCAAACGACTTGAAGACTTGACTCATTCAGAAGCTCCTTGGATTAATGCTCGTAAGGGTTTAGAGCCTGCCAAAAAATCATCAAATGTTATATCGCATGAGGATATGAAAGCTTATTACACCTCTTTTTTGGAGGAGTAGTGGGAAAGTCTCGTATAAAAAAGCCTTCAGGAGCAAGTTCCTCACGCAAAATTCCTGAGTCAGCTTTGGCTCATCCAACAAGCTCGGAGAACGCAGACGAACAACACCCTAGCTTTAGGTTTGAGCATACTGATGAAAATCGCTGGCGTTTATCGGAGTGGCAACCATCAGAAATTGAGGATTTGATACGAGCGCTAAAAAAAATCGAGAGATACACATGGGCGCAAATAAAAAGCCAAGGCTCGAAACAACGTGGGGGTTCTGTAGGCTGCGGATATAAGCTAATTACCAATCATCCAAAGCTACCTGAAAGCGTCAGCGATGATGTTAAACTTTCGGAAATGCGGGTTGATGAAAGAAAGCGTATTTTTGGTTTTCGCGTTGGTTCCGTTTACTACATTGTGTGGTTTGACAGAGACCATAGTGTGTGTCCAGAGTGATAAGTCAATGGAAGAGCTATAAGTATTCAAACAGACATGATATTAGACTTCATTAAAATACTCCGGATATCGTACAGTACCGCTGATATTTTTCAGTGCGTCGGGTTGAAGTTCCAGCACCATAAACGCTTCATCGGGAACTGGAAAAGGTGCTTGCACGCCGAATTCGCTAGCTGTCTGGAAACCAAAACGGCGATAATATTGCGGTTCGCCAAGAACGACAACTATACTGTGATTTAATTCCCGACATTTTGATAAACCAGTATGTACCAACTGGGTGCCAATACCTTGACGCTGATGTGCAGGTGTGACGGCTAAGGGTGCGAGTGCGATCGCGCTACTTATCTGTCCTTGTGCTTCAATAGTAATAGGACTGAATAAAATGTGACCCAGCACATTTTCATTCTGTTTTGCGACGATCGAGAGTGCGGGAATGAAATTCGGAGAGTTGCGGATCGTTTCTACGAGTTGGGCTTCATTTGGACGACCGAAAGCAGCTGTCACTACTTTCCGAATTTTGACTGTATCGTTGTTTGTTTCGCTCGAAAAATTGACCATAATATTATGCTTGCACAAACCTAATTTTTGAGGTAAATATGACTTCACAACCTGTTTTAAATATACCGCGATCGCCCTTAGATGGAGCGATCGAAATTGTCGCCGTTGCCGGAATTGCGTTTAACCTCATATACCTCATCGTTAATTGGGCTGCCATGCCCGATATTATTCCCATTCATTTTGATGTGTTTGGCAAGGTAGATTCGATGGGTAGCAAGTTGACTATCTTGCTTTTTCCGAGCCTCAGCCTATTGTTTTATATCTTGTTGACAGTAGTAAATCGGTTTCCCCATACATTTAATTATCCTGTACCGATAACAGAGCAAAATGCTTACAGACAATATGAGATAGCTTTACGTCTGATGAAATGGATGAAAATGCAACTAATCTGGTTATTTGCATTTATTGAATGGCAAATTATCCAGGCAGCAATACGGAAAGAGTTTGTGCTGAATATAGGATTTTTGTTGGTGATTATTTTGGTTATTTTTGCCACTGTGGGGTATTATCTCTGGCAAGCATATCAGAATCGATGATGCACCGCATTTTGGGCACGACCGGAAGGTGCGTTACGCAGAAGCTAACGCATTCTACGTTACTTGGTGGGCAGTGCCCACCCTACGCTAAAAAAACTGCCAATTGAAAAAGCTGCACACAACCTGCGTCAGATAAAAAGGACTGTAGCACGATCGAACTGTAGATTAGTGCATTCGGTATCTGACCGTTTCTGATATGGAAAGCAAACTAACTGCCTTACCAGAAGATTTACAGGTAGTTCCCGTCCAGTCTGGGATTAACTATTTAGAAAAGCCGCCAGTCAATGTCCTCCTACTCAAAGAGTTGCATCGCATCGGCAGCCATCACTATCGGTTAGCGATATTTATCTTTTTCTATATAATTGCCGTTGGTGGTATATTTCTGCTAGTGGAGGCGATCGCAACTCCTTGGCGCTACATTGCCTGTCTGCCATTGTACCTTCTCGCGGCTGCTTCTTTACACGGTATCAGCTTATTTACACATGAAGGAGTGCATGGCGTACTATCAAATCACCCACATTGGAACAGAATTTTAAGTATCCTGTGCGCTTTGCCAGTACTGCAAAACTATTCAGCTTACAAAGTCCTACACCTCAAGCATCACAAGGATTTAGGTTTAGAAGGCGATCCCGATCGTTACAAAAATTATACCCAGTGGAACTGGTTGGTCTTCCTGATGTACTGGGGAAGGTTGTTAATTGGCTATCCAGTATATATCATCGCAATTCCGATATTGGGATTTCGCCAAGGTCAGAGAAAAGATCGAATTTGTATTGCGATCGAACTGGCTTTGCTGGGATTGTTGGTAACGGCAGTTTTCCTATCCCCCATTCCCAAGTGGCTACTAATTCAAGCTTGGCTGATTCCCATGTTATTTATTAACACAATGGTCAACATTCGCGGGATGAGTCAACACACTTTATTAGAAGACGAATCGGATCTAATTAGAGGTACGCGCACTATTCTTACCAATCCCGTCACCCGATTCTTTATGTGTAATGAAAACTATCATTTAGAACATCACTTATATCCAGCAGTACCTTGGTACAATTTACCGCGTTTGCATCAGGAACTCAAACAAGAATTAACATTGCGCGGCGCACCTTACATCTCTTCCTACTTCGCCTTTGTGCGCGATTTCATCATGGCCAGTTTTCGCCGCACCAAAGTCGGTAGCGTTGCGATCGGGGAGCGGGGGAGAAAATGTTCGTAGACTCAGATCTTGCACCAGGGTAATCACCTTAGTTTCTTGCCAATTAAATTTTTACCACAGATGAAGACAGATGAACACAGATGAACACAGATAAGAGTGCGATTTTTTTAGGCAACCATGCAACCGGACATCAGATGAGTAGATAAACTTTTGCCTAGAGATTCCAAAAGAGCCAGATTTATTGAAGTGGAGGTCAATTATGCAAATATTAGAAGACAAACCTTTTGCCATTGAAGATTTTCCGATCGCACCCTCCCTAATTTGGGAAGATTTAATCGCCATTCCCACCTTAGAAGCCGCCGTGTTGCGGGTAGCAGCAGTTTACGATTTTCGTCGCCATCCTTATATAATCTGGATGCAAAGCAACTCCACATCCCGCGACGCTTTTCGCCGCAGTCAATTACCATTTCGATTTGCAGTCGAATCTTTTTCCCAAGCACTTGCAGCTGTGTTGGCGCGGACACCACTGCTGGAGGCGCGACTACCCTTGGCGGAAAATGTGGCGGAGGAACACGGACACGGAGAACGTCTGCGTTCTCATAAATACACATTTCGTCAATATCTGCGTGCGTTGGGTGCAACCGCCGCCGAATTGGAAACTGCTTGCAGCACAAACGTTCTGGCCTTCAATCAGTCTATTTTGACTTACTGCTTAACCCAACCGGGAGAAGTTGGTGCGGCAATGCTGGGTATCATTGAGTACCTGTACGTGGGGATTAGCGGATCGATCGCACATACGCTGCGCGATCGCGCTTGGACAGCACCCGGTAGCCAATCCCACTATGCAGTACACGAAAAACTCGACACCGAACACGCCAGAGATTTACTGATCTTAGCAGAACCAGCCTGGAATGAGCCGCGTTCTCGCGTTCTTGTGGCACAAGGACTTGTTCTCGGCGCACACTATTTTTGGAGTCTTTATCGTGATTTGCAGCCCTCCCTCTGAAATTGCTTTTTCCCAAGTGCGGGAAGACCCTACAATTGAGTTGCGTGCGATCGAGCATTTAGCCGCAAAACAAGGTCATCCGTTGCGAGTCTTGCTAATTGCTTCCGGTGGCTGTACAGTACTCAGTTTGCTTTCCTGTTCTGCTGTGGCGCTGGTGGAAGCTGTCGATCTCAATCCCGCCCAACTGCATCTGGTGGAGTTACGCAGACAGGCATTATTGTATCTATCTCTCGATGAGCAGTTAAAGTTAATTGGGGCAGATTTAACGGCGACTGAGGACGATCGCATATCGATTTACGCACAATTGCGATCGCAACTTCCAGAAACTACGCGGGTGTTTTGGGATGCGCGACAATCACAAATTGGCTTTGGTGTCAATCGCGTCGGGCGTTTTGAGCAGTTATTTCGGGAACTGTCCGCCCATTTTGCAGATGATGGAATAGATCCGCTGACTTCTCCAGAAAATGCGATCGCACATCCCCGGTGGCGAACTATTTTTGAGACTGTGTTTGAAAGAGGAAAACTGGCACGCACTTTTGGAGAAGCGGCGGTGAACTATTCAATGGAACGCAGTTTCGGCGAGCATTTTGCGGATATGTTTGCAATTGCTTTGCAGCGATTTGTGCCGAGTGAAAATTACTTTTTGACGCAAGTTTGGGCCGATCGCTACAGCGATGGAGTGGATGGAGTTCCCCTTTATTTGCAGCCATCTGTGCAAAATAAGATTCGTTATTTGGGAACTGATCGACTGGGACTGCATCAAGGTGCATTTGTTGAAGTAATGCCGCAATTAGCAAGAGAAAATAAATTTGACTTGATTCAGTTTTCTAATATTTCTGACTGGATGCCTTTATCCGATCTACACAATATGTTGGCAAGTGCTGTGAGTTGTTTGCAACCGGGTGGTATGCTAATTGGACGGCGACTCAATGGCGATCTCGATTTGGCAGCCGTTATGGAGGAGTGTGTTTTAGTCGATCGTCAGTTTAGCACCGAGTTGCTGACATCAGACCGTTCGTTTTTTTATCGAGAAGTTGTTGTTGGGGTGAAGGAATAGATTTTTTGCCAAAGTTTAAGATGTCGGATTTTTCACCACAGATATCCACAGATGAACACAGATGAACACAGATATCTCCAAGAAATAATTTCAACCTCTTTTACATCCGTAGGGGTGAAGCTTCAGGGGCGACAATTTATATTGAAAAACCTAGATTTTATATACAAATGCTTCATTTCATACCCTTACGCATCGGTTGCCTAAAAAAATAGCGATAATATCTGTGTTCATCTGTGTTCATCTTCCTTCATCTGTGGTTAAATTTTAACCAAGGATGACGACGGCAGAAAATTCGCGATATCACCCCCCCAAGATCTCCAAATACACCCTAAGCGATAATTTCTTTGTTGGAGATGTCTAATAGACATCTCCAGGGAATAATTTCAAAGGCAGGCAAGATGCCTACCCCACAAGAATTTTTGGAGAGGTCTAATGAAAATTCACCGCATTGCATATGAGGAACGATCGCATTTTCAACCCGGTATCGTGGCGATCGAACAAGCTGCTATTTATCCGCTGGGGGATGATTTTTTCCAAATTGACCACGGCAAAGATTATTTTGCTTTTTTCGATCGCTTGGGTGAAGTAAATTACTATGTCGCTGTCGATGTTTCCGATCGCAGCGTTGCAGGTGTTGGGGCGGGTGTGCTGCGCCAAGTTCCCTACTGTCAAGGCGAGGAAGTCCGTCCGGCTTGGTATCTGTGCGATTTGAAAGTTCATCCGGATTACCAACGTCAACACCTTTCCCTGCGACTGCTGCGCCACGCCCTTGATGGTAATATTTTTCGTTGCGATCGCGGATATACTATTTCTATGAATAAGGGCGATCGCACTCCCAATCGTCTGGTAAGCGTTCTGGAACGATTTAGTCCGGTAAAATTTAGCCGCACAGCTACACTATTAATATACAGTTTGGATGCAGAAAATATGCGCCGCTACTCATCCCTACTTGTGGAACATCGCGGCAATATTTCCTATCTATCGCTGCGGGGTATAAAAGATTTAAAACTGCAAAGTACCGCAGAATACTTGCCTTTGCTGCACGTCCAGTGGGGTGCGATCGCATCGACAGGCATTTCGCAGCCTGTACCGGGGTATGTGCATATGTTCTGCGTGCCAGAAAATGACGATTTGGCACAAGCGCTTGTAACTGAAGGCATCTTTCCCACAGCAACTGCTAGTGTAGTCAGTCACGGTATGGATAAATGCGATTGGCGTTTTATTTTAACTAGCGATATTTGAGATTTCGTTACATTTTTGGTAACAGAGAGATCGATCGGCTAAATTTAGCTTAGCTTCTTTTTAAGTTGGGTTTCGTACCTCAACCCAACCTACAAATCTACTAACCCCTAACCCCTAATCCCTAACCCCTAACCCCTAACCCCTAACCCCTAACCCCTAATCCCTAACCCCTAATCCCTAACCCCTAACCCCTAACCCCTAACCCCTAGCCTCGGAAAAAGCCATGCCAAAACTCACTCGCATTTTATTCGCTACAGCCCTAACCTTGAGCATCTTGTGTTTTCCTCTCAAAGCTTTTGCCAAAGCGAAAATTCAGATGGCCATCCTGCTCGATTCTAGCAATAGTATGGATGGACTGATCGACCAAACGCGGACGCAAATCTGGCAAATAGTTAATTCTTTGTCTAAAGTAACTAAAGATGGCGAAGCACCGGAGTTAGAAGTCGCTCTTTACCATTACGGTAACGATAGTTTACCGTCCCAAGAAGGTTTTGTGAGACTTTTAACTGGATTTACTTCTGAGTTAGATTTGGTTTCTGAAAAGCTATTTAGTATCCAAACTAACGGGGGTCAAGAATATGCCGGTTGGGTAATTCGATCGGCTATGCAGCAATTAAACTGGAGTAAAGACAAAGAAGATTTTCGCGTTATTTTTATTGCGGGTAACGAACCTTTCGATCAAGGGCCGGTACGTTGGAGTCAAGCTGTCAATCTCGCTGTGAATGGAGATATACTCGTTAATACGATCTACTGCGGTGCGGCGGAAAGTCAGGAGCGACAACTTTGGGCTTCGGGAGCTACTTTAGCAAAGGGCAGTCACTTCAATATTAACCAAGACAAAAAGATTGAATTTATTAAGTCGCCTTACGATGAGCAAATTGCTACTTTGAATGCACAACTCAATCAAACTTACATTCCCTATGGTGCGAGAGGAGCAGCCGGACAAGAACGTCAGGCTATTGAAGACCGTAACTCAGCTGAAAATATAGCATCTCGCGGTGTATCGAAAGCTTCTCAATATTATAATAATGCTTCTTGGGATTTAATTGATGCTCTCGATCGAGGTATCGTTACCCTTGAACAATTATCAGATGATGCTTTGCCGCCAGCTATGCGGGGTATGAGTTTAGGGCAAAAACGCGAGTATGTAGCGAGAAAGAAAGCGGAAAGAGCGCGAATTCAAGCCACAATTCGCGAGTTATCTCAAAAACGCGACGAATATGTGCAAAAACAGCGCCAAGCTAATGTCAATAGTGGCGAGAATACGCTGGATTATGTCATGATTCAAAGTCTCCGCCAGCAATTAGCTGCTAAAGGGTTTAAGCTACAATAAAATTTCTTAGGTACGTTGTTGCGCTTCAGCGCTCTTATCCGGAGGGCTGAAGCGCAACAACGTACCTTAGATCGCGAATGACTCTTCGTTGATGATCTTCAATCGATCGACATCTGTTTGCAGATATTCTGACAATTCTATTTTGACTGGTTGAATTTGCCAAATATCTTCACAATAATCGCTAATCGATCGATCGGAAGAAAATTTGCCCATCCGCGCTACATTTAAAATGGCCATCCGCGTCCAGTTTTCTACATCTCGGTAAGCTTGACTGACTTGTTCTTGGCATTCTATATAAGAGCGATAGTCTGCCAATAGCATATATTCATCGCGATGCAATAGGGTATCTAACAAAGGTTTAAACAAATTGGCATCGCCGTGAGAGAAGAAGCCGGAAGAAATGCGATCGATCGCCAATTTCAATTCTGGGTCGCGGTTGTAATAATACATCGGGTCGTAGCCCTGCGCTTTTTTGGCATACACTTCTTCTGCGGTTAATCCAAACAGGAAGAAATTTTCTTCTCCTACTTCTTCGCGGATTTCCACATTCGCGCCATCTAAGGTGCCAATAGTGAGCGCCCCATTCAGAGCAAATTTCATGTTTCCAGTTCCAGAAGCTTCCTTTCCGGCTGTAGAAATTTGTTCCGATAAATCCGCCGCCGGATAAACTCGTTGGGCAAATTTAACGCTGTAATCTTCCAGAAAAACAACTTTCAGTCGTCCTCTGACATCCGGGTCGCGGTTGACTACTTCACCGATCGAATTGATTAATTTGATAGTCAACTTGGCGATGTAATAACCTGGGGCTGCTTTGCCGCCGAATAGGAAAGTGCGCGGCGTAATATCAATATTGGGATTTGCCTTGATGCGGTTGTACAGGGTAATGATGTGCAGCGCATTTAAGTGCTGGCGCTTGTATTCGTGGAAGCGTTTGGCTTGAATATCAAACAAGGAATTGGCATCGACATCAATACCGTTTTTGGCTTTGATATATTCAGCTAAATCTTGCTTGATTGCTTGTTTGATTTGCCGGAATTTATGGCGAAATTCTACATCTTCTGCAAAAGCTTCTAACTGGCGAAGTTCGTGCAAATTTTTGATCCAGGTGTTGCCAATTTTGCTGTCAATAAGTTCGCACAGTCGGGGATTGCTCAATACCATGAAACGGCGCGGGGTGATGCCATTTGTCTTGTTGTTGAACTTCTCCGGATACATTTCGTAGAAGTCGTGCAAGACATCTTTTTGCAGCAGTTCGGTGTGCAATTGCGCCACCCCATTAATCGCAAAGCTGCCTACGCAAGCCAAATTGGCCATGCGGATGTAGCGTTCGCCGCTTTCGTCAATGAGGGACATTCGTTTGAGTCGATCGAAATCATCGGGAAACTTGATCCGCACATCGTCGAGGAAACGACCGTTAATTTCATAAATAATTTGCAGGTGTCGGGGCAATAGTTCCCCAAACAAGCCCAGAGGCCATTTTTCTAAGGCTTCTGGTAAGAGGGTATGGTTGGTATAAGCGAAAGCTTTGGTAGTAATCTCCCAAGCTTGTTCCCACTCCATTCCGTATTCGTCCACTAACAATCGCATCAATTCGGCGACGGCGATCGAAGGATGGGTATCATTGAGTTGAATGACAAATTTTTCGTGGAATTTTTCCAAGGGAATCTTTTGCCCTTTCATAATCCGAATCATGTCTTGCAGGGAACATGACACGAAAAAGATTTGCTGCGCCAACCGCAATTTTTTACCTTGGGATACGTTGTCGTTGGGGTAGAGGACTTTCGAGAGATTCTCGGAAGTCATCTTGGCTTGCACGGCTTTTACGTAATCGCCTGAGTTGAAGGCTTCAAAATCGAAGGATTCCGGTGCTTCCGCTGCCCACAATCTTAAGGTATTGGCAGTGTTGACTTTGTATCCTAAAATGGGTGTGTCGTAGGGGATGCCTTTGACAACTTGGAAGGGAATCCAGCGGACTCGGTAGCGATCGTTCTCGTCAACATAAGATTCTGTATGACCGCCCAGTTTCACTTCTACTGACCATTCCGGACGGGCGACATCCCACGGATTGCCGAAGCGCAACCATTTGTCCGTGATTTCGACTTGCCAGCCATCTTGAATTTTTTGCTCGAAAATACCGAATTCGTAACGAATGCCGTAACCTAGAGAGGGAATCTCCAAGCTGGCCATCGAATCGAGGTAACAGGCAGCTAATCGCCCCAAACCGCCATTACCCAGTCCGGGTTCTTCTTCTTGTTCGAGTAATTCGTAGAAGTCGAGTCCCAATTCTTCAATGGCTTGTTTAACTTGGTCGTAGATACCCAAATTGATCAGGTTGTTACCCAGGTGTGGGCCCATGAGGAATTCTGCGGAAAGATAGCAAACCGTCCGCGAACCGTTTTTTGTGTAAGTTTCGGCAGTGTCTACCCAGCGTTTGAATAAGCGATCGCGCACTGTGTAAGCTAATGCCATGTAGCAATCGTTTTTCGTCGCAATCCCGGAAAACTTGCCTTGTACGTAGAAAAGGTTATCCAAGAACCCTCGTTTGAGCGCTTCAATGCTCAATCCCGTGCGATCGTCTTCTACCTGAATAATTGGCTTACATTCGAGGACTGGATTAGGTACAGTTTGCATAGCTCTTATCCTTTAGGATTTTAGATTTTGGCTGGCTCTGAGTATAGAATTTGTTGACCCAAAATCGATCCAAAATCATATTTTCTCTATATTGCCTGCCTTTTTCGGTAACCATTTACACATACAGTGCGTAAAGTCAAGAAAGGGGCTAGGGGTTAGGGGTTAGGGGCTAGGGAAGAGGGAAGAAGGAGAGGGAAAAGGGAAGAGGGAAGAAGGAGAGGGAAAAGGGAAGAGGGAAGAAGGAGAGGGAAAAGGGAAGAGGGAAGAAGGAGAGGGAAAAGGGAAAAGGGAAGAAGGAGAGGGAAAAGGGAAGAGGGAAGAAGGAGAGGGAAAAGGGAAAAGGGAAAATATTACTCCCTTCCCGGTGCAAGATTATGTATCTTTTAGCTTATCCCCCACTCCCCCACTCCCCTCTTCTCCAGCCCCTAATCCCTAGCCCCTAGCCCCTAGCCCCTAGCCCCTCGCTTTTACTTAATGGGAATTTCGATCGCAAACTCCGACCCCTGTCCGGGAATGGAAATGCAACTGAGTTGACCGCCGTGAGATTCGACGACGATCGAGTGGGAGATATACAGACCCAAGCCGGTGCCAGACCCTACCGGTTTTGTGGTGAAGAACGGATCGAAGATTTTGTCAACTACCTCCGGTATCATGCCTGGGCCATTATCGCTAATTCGGATGGCGATCGCGTTGGGGGTAGTTTGTTCTGTGCGAATGCGAATGGTGGGTACTGGGTGCGATTCTTTCAGATTAGCGACTTGAAATTTACTGTATCCTTCCAAAGCATCGATGGCGTTGCCGAGAATATTCATAAATACTTGGTTGATTTGTGAAGCTTGACAAGTCACTTTCGGTAGGTTGCCGTATTCTTTAATCACGTTAATTTCCAAACTGCCGCCTTCTGGTTTGAGGCGCGATTGCAAAAGCATTAAGGTGCTGTCAATACCTTCGTGAATATTCACAGGTTTGGTCTCGGATTCATCGTGTCGGGAGAAGTTTCGCAGTGCCACGACTATTTTGCGGATGCGTTCGGCACCGTTTTGCATTGACGACAAAATTCTCTCCAAATCTTCACTTAAAAATTCGATTTCGTTGTCTAAAAGCGCTTCGGCAATTTCGGCGGTGGGATTGGGATACTGTTGCTGGTAAAGTGTGACAAGATCGAGCAATTGTTCGCTGTACTGTTTGATATAAATGATATTGCCGTAGATAAAATTGGTGGGGTTGTTGATTTCGTGGGCGACGCCGGCGACTAGCTGCCCCAAGCTGGACATTTTTTCGGTTTGGATGAGTTGGGCTTGGGTGCGTTGCAGTCTTTGCAGGGCTTCTTCTAACTGACGGGCTTTCTCTCTTTCTCGCGCTTCGCTTTGGCGCAGGGCTTCCAAATTGCACAGTTTGATTTGAGTTTGAATGCGAGCGATCAGTTCGTTTTTGGAGACTGGTTTGGTGAGATAATCGTTAGCGCCGACGCTGAAGCCCTGTACCAAATCGGCGATTTGATTTTTGGCAGTTAGCATTAAAATGGGCAATTCGTTGACGCTGTGGTGTTCGCGAATTTTTTGGCAAACTTCGTAACCGGATACTTTCGGCATCATGATATCCAAAACTACCAAATCCGGGCGCTGTGTTTCCACAATTTGTAAAGCATCGGCACCGCTGATAGCTTGGATGATGTTGTAGTTGTACATAGATAAGTGGTTGGTGACTACTTGCAAATTAATCGGTTCGTCATCTACCACTAAAATGGTAAAATCGGCCTGGGAAGGTAATATTTCTACAGGCACCAATCGCGGCGCGGCGACTTCTTCCCGCACTTTGGTAATTTCTTGCGTTAATTGAGCGGTTACTTCTGGTGTTTGGCTGCTGGTGGGGAGGGTAAAGGTGAAGCTGGAACCTTTGCCGATTTCCGATTCTAGCCAGATGGTGCCACCGTGCAATTCTACCAGTTGTTTGGTGATGCTTAAGCCCAATCCGGTGCCGCCGTATTCGCGGGAGATGGAGGCGTCAACTTGCTCAAAGGATTTAAAGATATCGGTAAATTTTTCGCGGGGAATGCCGATACCGGTGTCGGTAACTGTTACTTCGACTATGCCGTTTTTGGGGATGGCGGAAACGGTGACCGAACCGGCGGCGGTAAACTTAATGGCATTGCCGATTAAGTTGTGCATGATTTGTTGGAGGCGATTTTCGTCACCTTCAATGGGTGGGAGGTTGGCGGGAATTTCGTTTTTGAGTTGGAGGAATTTTTCACCTAAAAGCGGTTTGGAAAGGGTGATGACAATTTCGGCGATTTGGCGGAAATCGACAGGTTTTGTTTGCAGTTCCATTTTCCCTTTGTTGATTTGGGAAAAGTCGAGGACGTAGTTGACCAAACGTTCCAATCTTCTGCCGCTGGCAACTACCATTGAAAGGTTAGCAGTTTGCTTGTCGTTGAGGCGTCCGGCGGCACCGTCGATGAGGGATTCGGCGATGCCGATGATGCCGTTGAGAGGGGTGCGGAGTTCGTGGGAGGTGTTGGCTAAAAAGTCGTCTTTGAGTTTGTCGAGTTTTTTCAGTTCTTCGTTGAGGGCGGTAGTTTCTCGGTAGAGTTTGGCGTTTTCTATGGAGATGGCTACTTGCGAAGACAAAAGTTTTAAGAGTTCCAATCTGTCGGCGGTAAATGCGCCGGTGGTGAGGTTATTTTCTAGATATAAAATGCCGCTGAGTTTGGCTTGATTGAGGAGGGGAATGCAGAGAAGAGATTTGGGTTTGGCGTGGAGGAGGTAGGGGTCGTTGCGAGTTTGGATTTGGGAGGAGGGATTGGCGATTTCTTCGGCGGCGTTGTCGAGAACTGCGATTTCTTGACGACGGGCGACGTAGTTGACGATGGCGGTACTGAGGAGGGGAATTCCGGTGGAGGAATCTACAAAGTCTATGGGGATGGATTCCAGGGTGGTTACTTCCTCAGCATCGACGGTTCCGGATGCTTCGATTACCCAGTTAGTTGTTTCGCTTTCTGATTGTTTTGGGGCGGGGAGAATGAGAAATCCTTTTTGTGCGCCTGCATTTTCGATGAGGATTTTCATTAGTTTGGCGAGCAATTTATCGAGGAGGATTTCGCCGGATATGGCTTGGGAAGCTTTGAGGACGCTGGCTAAATCTAGTTGACCGGAGGTTGTTCCACCTGTGGTGGTGATAGTGGAAATGGTGGTTTTGGTGGGGGAGGAAGTGGTTGAGGCGGTGAAGAATTCTGGATATTTGGTTTCTAAATGTTGGACTTTGGCGACTGCACCCCATTGTTGGTAGAGGTAGCGAGCGTTTTGCAGGTAGTGGCGGGCAAAATGAGTTTGGTTTCTGGTTAGATAGAATTTGCCTGCGAGTTCGTTGGCGAGGGCTTCTTCGTTGAGGTATTCGTTTTCGCGGGCTAATGCGATCGCTGTGTCGTAATATTCTCTGGCGTCGCCGTATTTACCCAAAATGCGGGCGCGTTCGGCTTCGACTAGATAGAATTTGTGCAGGTAGTTCATGGGCGCGTGATTGGCCCATGTTTCTAATTTTTGTTGGTTGGCGGCGACTTTGGCGAGAATGCGTTCTTTTTCTGGTTCGTCAGCATCGGGAAATACAGCCAGATGAGCTAGGGAATCCCAAGAATGGAATTGATAGAAAGGAGTCATTCCTATAGTTCCGTCTAAATACTCTTCAGCCTTATTTGCAAATTTAACGGCTTGCAAGTAATCCTGAAAGAGATAAGCAATAACCATTTTGTTAAAAAATAAGTAGTAAGTCCCCGATCTATCGTTTGCCGCCAATTGGACAGGCAGCATTTTTTCTTCGTTGTAAGCTTCACCTATCAATTGAAAATAGTTTTGATTCCTCCCTAACAAATTTAAGACTGCCTGTCGCCAAAGTTCAGAGTAATTAACAATAGTTTGCTGTTTATTTTGACGGATCGCTTCACTGTATAAAGCCATTTCCCGTTCAAGTGCGGTTAGTTCCTTACCAATAAAATAGGAATGTACGCAAAAGACTAATAAACAATAGCTTGAGTATTCCAAAGCTCCGTTTTCTAATCCGCTATAATAGCCCTCTTGCAAAAGTTTTAATGTTTTATTAATATGCTCCTTCCAGTGAGTTGTCGCCCCGCAAACTATGTTTATTGTTCCGGCTTTAAATTTTTTTGCCTTGCTCCTTGATAGTAAATTTAACGCTAGTTGCCCAAAAGCATAACTGGAATCAATATTTCCCATGATGCCACCAATAATTAACCCATAGCAAGCATAAGAGAAAGCTGATTCATTAGCGTTTCCGTATTTGAGTGAGAAATATACCTGTTTGAATACAGATAATGCTAGCAAATGAGGAGCTACTTTAAATGCAATAGCAAATAAATTGTTGAGAATACGCATTGCTGCAAGTTTGTTAGTATCTATCATTTCTGTTAGATTTATTAACTCTTCAACTTGTCTTTCTCCCAAAGTAAAATTTATCTGGTCTAGTTCAAGCATTATATCGGAATCAGTTATCCGCTCTGGAAAAGTGATGCCTAACATTTTAAGAATTTGGAGAGCAGCTTGCATTGCTTCTATTTGCTTGTTTTGGGCAATGTAGGCTTGAATCTCTACTTCATAAATTTTCACTTTATCCAGCAAGGAAATAGCTTCTTTGCGGACGATTTCAGCTAATTGCTCCATCTCTTCAAATTGGCCGCTTAAATATGCTGACTCTGCCGCTTCTAAATATAAATCTAAAGTTAGTCTATACTCAGTTTTACAAGCTGTTTTTGGCAACAATTCGATCGCAAGTTTCACATAATTAAATGCGGATTGATAAGCTGCCGATGCTTTGGCTTTCTGTGCCGCTAGCAAGTTTAATTTTGCCAGTTCATAGCTCTCAGATTGTTGCCTAATTAACGCTCTACCTTGGTTTAGGTGATTGACTATTTCAAATATTTCTTGGTTTTCCTTATTTGGGGGGGTATTTTGCAGTAGCAACTGTCCGATTTGCCAATGCACTGCTTGCTTGTCTTCCGCAGGAATAAGGGAGTAAACTGCTTGTTGGATACGATCGTGGGCAAACTTATATTCAACATTTACTTGGCCGACCAAATCTTGTACATCGAGGTCTAATAGTTTGTAAGTATCGCTTAAAGGTAAGATTAAATTTTCTGCAATTGCTTGCCACAAATCGCCTGCTGTTTCTCGGAGAGATTTTTCATAGACTACTGCTAGAGTTTGGAGGTCAAATTGATTACCAATACAAGCGCCTAGTTTCAACACTGCTTGTGTTTGCTCTGGCAATTTTTGAATTTTTCCTGCCATCAGTTCAACTACATTATCAGTAAAGCCCCGCTTTTTAATTTCCGGTAAATTATACTGCCAACTGCCTTGCTGATAGTCAAAAGAAATTAATCCTTCTGCGTAGAGAGCTTTTAAGAATTCATTGATAAAGAAAGGATTACCGCCTGTTTTAGCTACTGTTAATTTTGCCAGGGGTAAAGCTGTCTCCGAGTCGCAATGAAGGGTATCGACTATTAACTGATTAACATCGGACAATTTTAGTGGAGAAAGGAAGATGCGATCGATCGTTGCATTAGCCTTCTCGATCTCTGCCAAGGTCAGCATGAGGGGATGAGCTTCGCTGACTTCGTTGTCCCGATAGGCTCCAATTAAATACAGATATTTACTATCTGCCGCCGTCATCAAACGTTCAATTAATTTTAGCGAAGCACCATCGCTCCACTGTAAATCGTCTAAGAAAATGCAGAGGGGATGTTGTGGTTGAGTAAATACTTTTATGAATTTCCCAAAAACGAGATTAAACCGATTTTCTGCTTCCGCAGGTGCTAAAATTGGTACTTCTGGTTGCTGTCCGATAATTAGTTCTAATTCGGGGATTACTTCTATCATCACTTGACCGTTTGAACCCAAAGCAACCAGCAATTTTTCACGCCAAGCGGCTATTTGAGCTTGACTTTCTGTTAGTAGCTGTAGGATTAAAGAACGAAATGCTTGGATAAGGGATGCGTAAGGTATATTGCGTTGAAATTGATCGAATTTACCGGCAATAAAATATCCTCGCGAGCCGGTGATGGGTTTATAAACTTCCTGTACTAAAGCTGATTTACCAATCCCGGAATATCCAGCCACCAACATTAATTCGCTGGCTCCCAAGCTAACGCGATCGAAGGATGCCAATAAGGTTTCAATTTCTTTTTCTCGGCCATACAATTTTTGGGGAATTTGAAAGCGATCGGAAGCATCGGCACGCCCTAGAGGGAAGGGCTCGATTTGCTTTTTCCGCTGCCATTGATGCAGACATTGCTCCAAATCTGCTTTCAGTCCGTAGGCAGATTGGTAGCGGTCTTCGGCATTTTTTGCCATTAATTTGAGGACGATTTGTGAAATTATTTGGGGAATTTCCGGTTTGAGTTCGTGCGGCGGTAAGGGAACTTTGGCAATATGGCAATGCACCAGTTCGATCGCATCTTCTATGGGAAAGGGTAACTCGCCCGTTAGTAACTGGTAGAATGTGACTCCCAGCGAGTAAAGATCTGTGCGGTAATCGATGGGACGGTTCATGCGTCCGGTTTGCTCTGGCGAGATATAGGCCAGCGTTCCTTCTAAGATATTTGGATTGCGAAAAGTTGCATTTTCTCGCGAAATAACTGTAGAAATTCCAAAATCAATGAGTTTTACTTGCCCGGTAGTTGGATTCAGAATAATATTTGCTGGGTTAATATCTTTGTGGATAATATGCTGCTGGTGAATTTGACCCAAAATTTCGCTAATCTGAATAGCTACTGTTAAAAAATCTGCCAAAGAACCTAACCCCCCAAACTCTGTTTCCCTATGAGGGGAGGGGGAAAGAGGAAGATTTTTTCTTTCTCCGACAAGGATAGGAGTTGGGGAAGAAGTTTCTTCTGCTTGCATCAACTGGGCTAGAGATGTACCTCCAAAATCTTCTAATACCATCACCCAGCGGTTGCTATCTCTTTCCAAACTGTAGGTATTTACTACGCCAGCTTGGTTCAGGTTACAAATGACTTCATACTCTCGCTTGAACCAAGCAATTTTTTCCGGCGGTGGGTAAAGTTCCTTGAGTATCTTGAGGATAACTGATTGTTTATCTAGTTGCCGAATTCCGCGATAGACCAACGAATTATCGCTTTCGTGGAGTTTTTTAGTTATTTGGTAGCCTGAAAATGTTATATTCATCTTAATTTGTTCTTAATTAACTTAAATGTAAGTAAATAAAGTAATAATGGCAAAACAAAGTTGGGTTGATAAATAAACCCAACCTTGATTAAAAGTTACTTTAACAAGCTAAATCTGAAACTGTCTCCCATTAGGGATAACCATAAATTACTCGCCACTGGACAATTTTGCCTTCACGCAGAGTAATCACATAGACAAAACTGCTTTGCACATTACGACCGTTGTTCTTGAACTGGATTCTTTCCTCCCCGCATACGACAACTTTGTCACCTTGAACAATGTACTCTTTTGTCTCGTGTCGTCCTCCATCTACTATGTGATTGAATATTGCGAAAAGCTGCTCTACCTGTTCGATGCCAACATATCGACCAGTTAATGGATCGTCGATCGATCCAGATACAATCCACTCTATATCTTTTGCCAAGTATTCTTCTGATGGTGTGAGAGCTTTGCCTTCTTCATAGTTTTGGACTATTGTCTGCACTATTTTCAAATTTTCTTCTTCTGTCACAATTATCTCCTGTCTTGCTAATCTTTGAGTTCTTCTCGGAACGCGCTGCTGTTAGACAGTGGTTGACTAAATTCCCTCGGAAGGTTGTGAATCTGGGGAAGAATCAGGTGCAGGCGAAGGATCTGGATCGGGAGAAGGATCTGGATCGGGTTCCCGAAAAGCAATAGACAATACAGGCAGTTCGTCTGCAAAAGCAGCGATAATTGTAGCTCTTTCGCCGCTCTTGACAATGGCTTGCTCGACTTCTGTTAACCCTGCCGCATCCATCACTGCGGTGGGAGACTGGGCAAATGCAGCCTGTTTCTGGGGATTGGTGGCCAAATCGGTCAATAACTCGTATAGCTTGCTCAAAATTAAGTCCCTCTTTAGGTAGGTGCAAATTTTTAGCATTATGACTCGATATATACCATCCTTAACCTTTAAGAGCAAGAATTTTTGCGATTAATTAACGTTTGAAAGCGGGGATCGCTGTGCAAATTAAACCAAGCGGGGTCATTACGCACCATCTCGACGTTGAGGTCGTATTCAACGGATATGGCTGCTTGCAAATAGTTCAATGCTTTGTCAAAGTCCCCTGCCAATACAGCCAAACCGCCCAATGCGTAAAGGGCGATATCGCTGCCACCATACCATTTTAGATTTGGGATTTGGGATTTTGGATTGGCAGTTTCGTCGGAGTTAGCCAGAAACCCGGTTTCTTGGGGATGATCGGAGTTAGACAGAAACCCGGTTTCTTGGGGATGATCGGAGTTAGACAGAAACCCGGTTTCTTGGGGATGATCGGAGTTAGACAGAAACCCGGTTTCTTTGAGAAACCGGGTTTCTTTGAGAAACTGGGTTTCTTCTGCATCCACCATCGACTGCAATACAGTCCGCGCTCGATCGATTTCGGTTTGCGCTTTCGCCAATCCTTGCCAAAGAGTCTGGTTAACAGCAATACAATAGACGGCAAGAGGGTCATTCGGTCTTGCTGTCAAGGTTTGCTCGTAACATTCCATTGCTTCGGCGTACCGTCCCAGTCGCATGAGAGGAAAACCGCGTTCGTTACCCCAATACTTACCGATCGTCTCATCAAGTGCGATCGCGCGATCGAATTCCACCACCGCTTCAGCATAGCGATTGGCAATACTGCACATCACGCCCCGATAAGCATAAGCCCAAGCATAATCCGGTTTGAGTTCGATCGCTTTGTTAAAATCTGCCCATGCTTCCTCATAACGCAACAACCGCCGATAAACAACGCCTCGGTGTGCGTAAGCCCAAGCGTAATTTGGCGAAAGTGCGATCGCTCTGTTAAAATCTGCCAATGCTTCCGGATAGCGTTTCATCTGACGGTAGCTTTCACCGCGTTGGGCAAAGGTTTTGGCATTGTTGGGGTTTTGGGCGATGGGGATTGTATGGGAGTTGTTCATGATGCGATCGTTGAGGTAAATTTTGATGCGATTGTAATGGTTGAAATTATATGTCCTCAAAAAAGCAGCGGTAGCGAATTAAATCCTCTAAAAAGCAAGCCGGGATTCCATTCTGGTGTATCGTTAACCAATCGTAAATTCGGCATTCTTTGAATTACAGTCAGGAAAGCAATCTCCGCTTGAATGTAGGTGAGGGTAGCGCCCAGACAAGCGTGTGCGCCGTAGCCGAAAGCGAGATGATGGTCGGCGTTGCGAGTGATATCCAAAA
The DNA here is from genome assembly GCF_014696265.1 of Aerosakkonema funiforme FACHB-1375. Classification (GTDB taxonomy): domain Bacteria; phylum Cyanobacteriota; class Cyanobacteriia; order Cyanobacteriales; family Aerosakkonemataceae; genus Aerosakkonema; species Aerosakkonema funiforme_A. The sequence goes on from NZ_JACJPW010000025.1 coordinate 80,439, forward strand.
CGTCGGGATTGGGAAATTTCTCCGGGTCGCGATTGGCGGAACCGATTAAGGCGATCACTGTTTGGCCTTTTTTAATTAGTCGATCGTGCAGAAAGAAATCTTCCCTAGCAAAGCGAGTGGCAAATTGAGCCGAACTTTCATAACGCAACAATTCTCGCAAAGCATTTGGCATTAAAGATGGGTTATTCCGCAAGATTTCCCATTGGTCAATATGCTTCAACAACAAGTATATTCCATTGCCCAAAAAATTGCGAATCGAAGCATATCCAGCCGCAATTAATTGGGAAGATTGGGCGATAACTTCATCAGTTGTCAGAACAGAATCTTCTTCCGCGTGAATCAAAAAACTAATCAAATCGTCGCCCGGATTCTGACGCCGTTCTGCAATGATAGTGCGAAAATATTCGTTAAGGGCGATCAAACTTTTTTGAGCTTGGCGTGCCAATTCCAGGGTAACTTGCGGCGCATCTGCTATGATGAGAATATCTTCCGACCAGGAAATGAAATCATCTCGATCCTGAGAATCTACCCCCAGCATTTCCGCCATCACCAGCATGGGGAAAGGCAGGGCAAAATCGCGCATCAAGTCGAATTCTCCGGTAGCTTGCACGCGATCGAGCAGCAAATCGGTTACTTTTTGAATCCGGGGTCGCAGATTTTGCAGCGCCATCTTAAACCCTTTGTTCATCAGCTTACGCACGCGATTGTGTTCCGCACCGTCAAGAGATAGCAACCACATCCCAAAAATGCGATTGAATTCGGCAAATTCTCCTTGCATTTCAGGGGGAAAATCGGCAAAAAACAAGTCGCTTTGTTGGGCGGAAAGGCGCGGGTCGCGCAAAGCATTGACAACATCGTCATAACGTGGTAATAGCCAAGCTCCGCCCAAAATATCAACCCAATGGATTGGGCTGTGCGATCGCAGATCGCTGTAAGTTGGGTAAGGGTTGGCGATAAATTCGGGATTGTCAAACATTTTGGATAAGAGGATGAGAGGATTTTAGATTATGCAAAACTCAAAACGGAAGCTATATTCAAAGACTCAGATTTAGCGTCTGAAAGCTATGGCTAGGAGCTATTTTTTGGAACGGCGCTGGCTAATATACCTAAAATTTTATTGATGTTATTGAGAAAATATTCAACCAAATCGATTTGGACTAATTCTCCTGTTAGTTTAAGAAATTTCCAAATTTCTCCTGTTGTTACCACTCCATAAATATCGGCGACTTCCTCTCCTTCCCGTTCGTTAAAAATCTGAGCCGCTACCATTTCAGCCACGCACTGACCCAATCCGGCATTAATATTTTCTTTTTTCGCTTCTACTAGCATAATTGCAGGCGCTCTTAAAATTAGTAATTGAGGTGAATTACTGATGATAAAATCACAACTTCCGTTTAATCCTCTGTTTGGATCGACAGTAAAATCAATTCCTGAAAACAAACCTATCTCCGAATTAAGTTGTTTTCTCAGTTCGACTAAAATAGGCGCGATAATCAGTTCAGAGCGGGCTTTTTCTGTATTGCTACCCAATGCGATCGGCACATTATAATCAAGGGTTTCTTTCAGCCAATTGCTGCTTTCTAATTCGGGAATATTAGCAAAGAGATTCACGCGATCGGAAATCGTTAAACCAAAAGCTTTCTGTACTTTTTCTAGTGTAAAATCGCTGTAAGCCATGCTGGTAAAGGGGGCAGGGGATTTTATAAGTTTACTTGGGTGGGTGGGAAGGGAGTTATGTCTGGCAATGTATAAGTTCTACGTAGCAGTAGTATCACATCTTCCACCGCGAAGGAAGTAAAGTCAAAAGTCACTCTTCCCTGTTCCCTGTTCCCTGTTCCCTGTTCCCTGTTCCCTGTTCCCTGTTCCCTGATGTGCTAAGAAGCAGAGTCGAGAACTTCATTGACCGTTTTGAAGGTAACCGAGAGGGGGGTCAATCATGAGTCTTAATGAGTTGCCGGGAGCAGAGTTAATCCTACCTGGACTGAACGATCTTCATAATGGTGAGGCGAATACAGTTGGGTCATTATTGGTTGCGATTGCAGCAACCCGCTTAACCGAAGCAGGCTTAGACGTTCCTTTAGAACATCTAGCCCCAGAGCCAGAGCTGACCTTGTATGCCCGTCTTCAAGATGAACGGGACGATGCTTACCTTTACTATAATGCTTTGCTCAATAGCCTCAATAGCTTTTGCAATGCGCTTGAACTCAGTGCCCTGAGTGAGTGGGAAGGGAGTGTCACTCTTCCCTCTTCCCTAACCCCTAACCCCTAACCCCTAACCCCTAGCCCCTAGCCCCAAACGCGCCATCATTTCCCGATCGAGCGGTGCTGGGCCAAATGGGGGTACGTAAAGGGTAGAAACGGGAGTAACTTTCGCTTCTGGTAGTTTGGATAGAGGAACGCGCTGGATCACCGGTTCGCAAACTGGGTAATAAACGGCGGCTTCGTAGACGATCGCTTGCCACTCAGGACTATAATGTGTCTGCAAAACTTCTGCTAAGACGGTCAATCCGTGTATATGTCCTCCTTCTTGATAGAAACCGAGATTGCCGATCGTGGCAATTTGCCATAAAATCAGGGCGCTGGTGCGATCGAATTTACGCCGCCGAATCAGGAAATCAGTCGCTTCAAAACTTTGGCATCCGTTGACACCAGGGTCGAGACCGATGTCAGCAAATAAACAATCTTCTGCGGAAATCCCCGGTAGCATCTGCGCCCGAAAGCCTTCCTGATGGGCTTGTCGGATCGCTCCGTGGGCTGGATCGGCAAATACACCGGGATGTCCGTAAAAAACAGCACATACATTCAATCCTTGGCGCACTTCGGAGAGGATGCGATCGACCATCTCGCGATAGGTTTCTTTTCTGCGAGTGCGATCGGTATTATAAGGTATAGCTTCGGCGGTGGGGTTGAGCGATCGCAACCATTTGGCCGTCACTGGGTCAGCTACGGCGAATAATAGTTTGTCGGCTTGCACGATATGAGCTTGCGCTGCTAAAGTCAGCTGACCGACCAGTTGAATACCAGTACCGACTACTGTTAAAGAACCTGTTTGCAAGTTAAAAACTCCGCTAGGGGCTAGGGGCTAGGGGCTAGGGGCTAGGGGCTAGGGAAGAGGGAAGAGGGAAGAGGGGGGAGTGGGGGAGTGGGGGAGTGGGGAAGTGGGGGAGCGGGGGAGCGTAAGAATT
>NZ_JACJPW010000026.1 GCF_014696265.1 Aerosakkonema funiforme FACHB-1375
CTAGCTTTGTACTCTAGTTGCCTTTTGAACTCATAAAAACCACAATCAGCAATGGCACTAGCTAAGCGATGATTCTTGAGCATCCCGGAGATATTCAAATCTTCGATGACTATTTCGCTGTGGTTCTTAGCTAACCTTGAAGTCAACTTATGCAGTGCGTCTTGTCTGATATTAGCTATTCTTCTATGTAGTCTAGCTACTTTCAGATTAGCTAGGGTTCGATTACGAGAGCCTTGAAGCTTCCGACAGACTGAGCGTTGTAGATGAGCCAATTTTCTTTGGTTTTGACGGTAAGCTTTGGCATTTGGGAAAACGCTACCATCGGAACAAGTGGCAAGAGAGTTGATGCCAATATCAACTCCGATCCGCTGTCTTGTTTTTGGAGATGGTTTGGCTTCTAGCTCGTATCTAAAACTAACATACCAATCCGAAGCTCTTTTGCTAACGGTAACGTTTTTGGGCCGAACGGCTGGTAGTATTTCGTGGCATCTCACCCATCCAAAAATAGGTAATTTAATTCGATTGCCACTCACAGTGATACTACCTTCTAAGTAAAAGCTGTCTTTGATATTCTTCTTTTTGAATTTTGGTTTACCTCGACCGGGTACTTTAAAGAAATGCCCAAAAGCTTTGGCTAAATGCCTTAAGGCTTGTTGAGGAGCGCACTTGGATACTTGGTAGTACCAAGGATTTGCTGATTTTACTTCGGCTACCAATCGCTTATGAAGATCGATAGCGGTTGGTAGCTTTTTGTTTGCCGACAAAGCTTTCAAACAAATATCTAATCCCCAATTCCAAGCGTGTCTAGCTACGCCTGCGTGTTTGGCTGCTAGGGTACGTTGTTGGTTGTTTAGGTTAAGTTTTGTTTGGAAGCTTTTGAGCAACTTCTCTTCACTCCTCTACGATGCAAGGGATTTTTGTGAGTGATGTTTCTCTTGAGGTGGAATAAACTTACTCATTTCCACATAATAGCATCTATTATTGAGTAAGTTTAGGGATAAATAGGTAATTTTATGGCGGCTGCTCCCACCCCTCTCCCTTCCTAAATTTTAGGTGATGGGCTTGACATAAGCGATCGCGTGTCGCCACACAATTGATGATTGATTGCTTTCATCGATCAGACCGATGCAAAATTGATCTTGCCAGCGCAACTGACCGCTTAACATTTCACCCCCGATCAGTTTTACTTGCACCTGTTTTTGTTCTTTAATCATATTTTGAATTTGACGAGAGCTGGGCAATCCACTATCGAATCCGCTAGCCATAAGTTTGCTACTCTAAACGTGTGTAACCGTGCATTTTACAATGTTTACTTAAGTTATTTATGCGATCGACTGCTATCTTTAGGATGCTTTCACAAAACTTGAGAGCGTACCCACCCCACTAAGAGCGAGGATAATTTAATGGCCATTGAGTTCGCTAAGTATCACGGTTTGGGAAATGACTTCATTTTGATTGATAATCGCACTTCATCCGATCCAGTTTTAACACCCGCGCAGGCGGTAACGTTATGCGATCGCCACTTTGGTATCGGTGCTGATGGTGTAATTTTTGCTCTGCCAGGGCTTGACGGTAACGATTACACTATGCGAATTTTTAACTCGGATGGCTCCGAACCGGAAATGTGCGGCAACGGGATTCGTTGCTTAGCTCAGTTTATCGCTGAGTTGGAGGGAGTCTCAAATCAGGAGCGCTTATATCGCATTCACACTCTTGCCGGTGCGATCGCGCCAAAGTTGCGATCGGACGGTCAAATTACCGTTGATATGGGGCTACCGCGACTTTTAGCTGCCGAAATTCCCACTACGCTTTGTTCTGCTGACGAGAAAGTTATTAACCGACCTCTGCAAGTGGAAGGAAAATCTTGGGATGTTACCTGCGTCAGTATGGGCAATCCCCACTGTATTACGTTTGTCGAAGATGTCACGGCTATTCCGCTGGAAACTTTGGGGCCTTTCTTTGAGCATCACGCGGTTTTCCCGCAACGCACAAATACGGAATTTATTCAAGTGGTAGAGCGAGATTATTTGAAAATGCGAGTGTGGGAACGCGGTGCTGGGGCAACGATGGCTTGCGGAACTGGTGCTTGCGCTTCTTTGGTGGCGGGGGTACTGACGGGAAATTGCGATCGCAAAGCTACTGTTGAGCTACCCGGTGGCCCTCTGGAAATTGAATGGTCCGAAGTTGATGGGCGAATTTACATGACAGGGCCAGCGCAGAAAGTGTTTGTCGGCAAATTTTAACCACAGGTTTGGTACACTATGCAGGATCGATCGCCGGAACAACTTCCTCGTCTCATCACTACCTCAATCAGCCATTACTGCGAAAAAGTTCGATGGGCGCTGGAACGGCTCAATATTCCATATATTGAAGAGCGCCACGCGCCGCTTTTTCACCGATTGGCTACAGCTCGAAATGAGGGGCGATCGGTTCCTATGCTTGTCACTGAGGCGGGTACTTTCAGCGATTCCAGCGACATTTTGCAATACATTGATGGGATGTCACCCGTGAGCGCAAAGCTCTACCCTGCCGATCCTAAATTGCGCCAAGAGGTGGAAAAACTCGAAGATTGGTTCGATCGCCAACTTGGGCCCAGCACCGGGGTGTGGTTCTACTTTTATTTACTCGATCGGGACAAGCTGATATTGCGATTGTTCTGCGAAGGCGTAGAGGCGATTGAGGCGGAGTTGTTTCCTGTTGTCTTTCCCTGCATCCGGGAAGCGATGGAACGAGCGATGGAAATTACACCAGAGTCCGCCGCCGAATCGCTCGATCGAATTAACAGCATTTTCGAGACTGTCAACGAGCTGCTTGCGGATGGGCGTAAATATTTAGTCGGGGATAGCTTTTCGGCTTGTGACCTCACATGGGCTTGTCTGACTGGGCTTGTCCTCATGCCTACCGAATATGGTACAAAATTACCTCAATTAAGCGAGATACCGACTGAAATGGCGCAGACGATCGAGCATTTCCGCGCAACTCCAGCCGGCTCTTTCGCCTTGCGCTTATTCCGCGAGGAACGTGACAAATAATTGGTTGTTTAGTTTTTAGTATGTCGATTTTGCGAGTGGGGAGCCAAAAGTCAATCATTCAATCATTCAAAATTCTTCCCTCTCCCTTTCTCTCTACCTCGCTCACCTGGAAAAGGTTATATCATATCGTGTCCGGTTAAAATTTAACCACAGATGAAAACAGATAAACACAGATGAACACAGATGTGAGGGCAAATTTTTGACGCTACTGATGGAATCAGTCATTATATCAATCATCAAGAAAAAGATTGATAAATTCTCCATAAGCCTCTTTCATAGGCAATTCATCATCAACTTTGATGCGGCGTCTTTTAGTCACAACAGTTTTATTTTCAATTGGATTGAAACCTTCTTTTTCGTAAGTTTCCCAGTACAAACCAACGCCTCTTCTTTGCCAAGTTGGTAAATCGTTAAAATTTATCCCATTTTGAAATAACAATTCGTTTTTGAATGCTACTGATTGATTTTCAAGAGTAGTTGTTGCTTCGGTAACGCTTTTGCCGGATTTACGTAATGTCCAATAACTCCAACCATTTAAAGCACAACGAGTCGCATCGGCTTGTCGCCATCGAAAATAATCAATTACTTGGGATTTGTTTGCACCCAGCCAAACGCGACTGTCGAAATTTACTATAGTTTGGGCGGCGTGAGTGAATGCGGTGCTGGCAATACTGGCAGAAATAGAAACAATTTTTTCTAAACTGCGATCGAACAAATCCCATTCTGGATCGAACAGCACAGAAATTTCATCGCTTTCTGTATAGGCGTAAACACCTTGGAGTTCTTCCAATAACGCCTTGGCAGTTTGTACCATCAGTTCGTGAAACTTGCGGTCAAACGGTTTCTCGAAGCGCGACTCGGTGAACCTGGAAAAACTGCGTCCATCGACGCGAATTACAGTCCACGCGCCTGGTAGCAGACGTAGGGAGTGGAAGTATTCGAGCGATCGCATTTTTTTCTCAAAATTATCGCTATCCATCCTTCACCTCATTTTCTTGCCACTCGCGCACATCAAAACGAAAGTTTTCAGCCACTCGCACGTAGAAAAGCCGATCGAAACCTTCCGCGTAACAGGGGCGTACTAACCTTTTTATTGTGGCGTAAATTGCCACATCCGGCACTTTCGCCTTACCAGAACGTAGCTGATTGCGATCGCAACAATTTTTCAGTCTAGATTCAAAGTAATAACCGATGATTTCAGAACCGTACATTTTGCCTATCTGAATTATAGATGCCCGCTCTTCAACAGTTGCATTAGTGTTATCTACAACTACCGATCGTCCCTCTTTTAGAGACGCTTCGATCAGCTGTGCTTGCCTTCTGGCTTTGTTTCTGTTATTACGCATCAAATCCTTGCTGACAAGCTCGTGAGTTGTGGCAAAATGAGTGCGGAAAAATGTACTTTTTCCAGAAGCTTGTAAGCCGATAAAAATCATCAGTTCCATACTCGATCGCGTCGGGGTTAGGGCGTCGGGGCTAGGGAAGAGGGAGAGAGAGAGGGAAAAGGGAAAAGGGAGGAATTTTGACTTTTGACTTTTGACTTTTGACTTTCCCTAGCTCCTAGCTTAAAGCTGCAACTCTTCGATCGAAGCATTTAAACCGTTGCTGTTAAGCTTTTGCAGCATTTCCTCAGCTTCAGTCCGATCGCTATAAGCACCCACCTGCATCACCGCTCGTCCGTTGGAACGAGTCCGAAAAGCTCCCGGTACAAGCGATCGCAGCAATCTCTGCTGACGCGCACTACCGACATCCACAATCACGCGGTAACGCAAACCAAGCGCTACAGCACGACTGGTAGAACTGGGACGGGGGGAGTATCTGCTTTCTTGCGGAAGCGGATTATCCGGAGATATCGCGACTGAAGGTAGGTTATTGCTATTAGAAACAGGAATTTCCGATCCGGGAACGGGTAGCAACCCTGCTTCTACGCCTGAATCTGGAAGCGTACCTCTACTTTGTCTGACAGGCTGTGTAGAAAAGTTTGCACCTCGATTATCTTCTCTTGTGGAGGAGAAAGAGGGGAGTGAAGGGGATACATCGCTGGATCTGGGTGGCGGTGCAGTAATCTCCACCGGCTCTGTTTGGTTGGCTGGTGGCGGTACGATCGCAGTGGGAGTATTGGGACGCCGCGAGTTTGGAATAGTTTGCCTTACTTGCACCGGTTCGCCCGAAGATAAAGGTGGAGGAACGGGAATTTGTACAGCACCACCCGATCCGGAGGGAAAATTATTTGTTGACCTTGTTTGTGTAGGGTTGGGGATAATAGTAGAGATCGCGGTCGGTGGCGGTTCGACATTTTCCGGTGCAGCGGCGACGATCGTTCCTGATAGATCCAAGCGTCCGCTTATACGACCTCCTGCAAGTTGATTGCCAAACGCGGGAATAGTTTGACTGGAAGTTTTACCGTTGATGTCAAGGCGACGGTTGTTGCGAAAAACGTTGCCTCCAGGTTGCTGAGCGATGCCCAAATCAGGACGAGCTTCGCCGATCGCTACTACACCATCTCGGCTGTTTTCCTCAATTGTATTGCCCCGCAACACAGGTTGAGCTTTGTTCTGCACCACCACACCGTCTATATTTTGGGTGATGCGATTGCCAACCAGCATGGGTGTGGCGGTGTGACCGATATTAATCCCAAATCCAGTCCTTTCAAACACATTTTCCCGCAGTTCGGGTTTAGAGCTGTTGTAGATGGTAATGCCGTTAGCACCATTATCGGCAAAGTAATTGTTGCGAATAACAGGCGCACTGCTGCCGGTGACAGAGATACCGTCGTGGGAGTTGCCGATAAAAGTATTGTCAGTCACTAGAGGACTGCTGAATTCTATCCACAAGCCGTAACCTCGTCGGTTGGAGTTAGTGACTGTGACTCCCACAATTGCCGATTTATCTGCTGCTAGAATGGCGATGTTTTGGCGAGCAAAGGTGCGACTGATGAATTGCCCGCCTCCTTTAATAATCGCATTGCGGCCTTTGTTGGCGGGGTCGCCTTGGATGCTGACCCCAGGCTTGAGGATAATTGGAAAAGTTTCGCCGCTTTCTTCGCTATAGGTTCCCGGTGCGAGGATAATCGTGGTGTTGGGTTGGGCTACCCGCAGTGCCTGGGTGATGGTTTTGAAAGGAGAACCGTTACTGCCGTTGCCAGCTGTATCGTTACCGTTGGCGGGATTGACAAACAACTGGGTTGTTTGGGCGGTACTCTGGGCTAATTCTACAGATGTTCTCTGTATTGGCAGTTGCGCGATCGCAGCGGTGTTGACCCACGGGGACAGGGCGATCGCGATTCCCAGTGTTGCGATCGTTCCTAATTGGCTGTATTTGTTTTTATCTGAGATGCTGGTAGGGATTGGTTTTAATGAATAATTTTTTCGCTGCGGGTATGAGTGTTTTAAATTCATATGTCGCTATCCTCCTGGCAGTTAGTGAAGGTAAAAGCCAAAACTTGGCTTGTGGCGAACCCCTGATATAAACTTAGGGGCGGGTTTAGTCAGATCGCTCCCATCACAAGTCTATGGTTGTAGTACAAAACCCGCCCCTACTCAATTGTCAATAGTTAACAGTCATTTGTCAGTTGTCATTTGTTTGACTGATATTATGATACGGATATGTACGGTGTACGGATAAAAAAAATCACAGCTGACACTTGACCGATGACCGAACAGAATAATGTGGAAATTTTCCAGTACAATCATTGCACCAGCAACAGCGATTTGAAAAATTTGCTGAATGTTGACATAATTACAATCTCTATTACCCACTGCCGCAAATAAGAGTGGAGTTGTTCCGATGGGCGATCGATACGAGCTGAAGAAGCCATTCCCAAACTTGCCCGCACAAGCACAGCCTGCTGTTTGCCGAATCCTAGATGCCAACTTAGACCGAGCTCGCGAAGGTTTGCGAATCGTGGAAGAATGGTGTCGCTTTGGTTTGGACAGCAGCGAGTTGGCTGGCGAATGCAAGCAACTGCGGCAGGAAATAGCCAAATGGCATACTCAAGATCTGCGGGCTTTTCGAGATACTCTGGGCGATGTGGGCACAGATTTATCTCATCCGCAAGAAGAAGAACGCGCTGGCATTCAGCAACTGTTGCAGGCGAACCTTTGCCGCATAGAAGAAGCGCTGCGGGTGTTGGAAGAGTACGGTAAGCTTTACCACCCGGAGATGGGGACAGCGTTTAAGCAGATGCGCTATCGAATCTATACGCTGGAAAGCAATTTGCTGGGTTATCAGCGTCAGCAGAAGTTGCTCCGCAGTCATTTGTATTTGGTAACCTCTGAGTCGGAAAATCTGTTTGCTGTTGTGGAAGCTGCGCTCCAAGGCGGATTGACACTGGTGCAATATCGCGATAAAGACGCAGATGATGATGTGCGGGTGGAGACAGCGCAGAAACTGCGCCAGTTGTGCCGACGGTACGAGGCGTTGTTTATTGTGAACGATCGCGTCGATCTGGCTTTGGCAGTAGATGCGGATGGCGTACACTTGGGACAGCAGGATCTGCCGATCGCAATGGCACGACAGTTACTTGGCCCTCACCGCATCATCGGTCGTTCTACCACAAATCCCGATGAAATGCGACGAGCGATCGCAGAAGGAGCCGACTACATCGGTGTAGGGCCAGTATACGAAACTCCGACTAAAATTGGAAAAGCTGCCGCAGGTCTGGAATACGTGCGCTATGCGGCTCAGAATGCCTCTGTACCCTGGTTTGCGATTGGGGGTATCGATCCGACAAATCTCAACGATGTACTATCGGCTGGAGCAGAGCGGATCGCTGCGGTCAGAGCGATTATGGAGGCAGAGCAGCCAACTTTAGTTACACAGTATTTTCTCTCTCAACTATCTCGCCTGCAAACGCTGCGAGCTTTGAAAGCACATTTGCCTCAGTCTCATGTCCAGTCCAATAACCTTACGAGTTAACGGGGAATCCCGTACTTGCGTTGCTCAAACTAAGTTACCCGATTTGTTAGAACAGCTCGGTTTCCATCCGCGTTTGATAGCTGTGGAGTACAACGGCGAAATCCTGCACCGCCAGTTTTGGCCGGAAACTCAGGTGCAGGAGGGCGACAATATTGAAGTTGTTACCATCGTCGGTGGCGGCTAGCTCGATTTTAGATTTTGGATTTTAGATTTTGGATTAAACGAGACTTACGCACTGTGGAGATTGACTTTTGACTCCCCCGCTCTCCCGCTCCCCCACTCCCCCGCTCTCCCCTCTTATTTTTGACTTTCTTAAGGTACGGATATCTACCCAGGTATCTGTCCTGCGATCGCTGCCCTGTGGGGATCGAAAGCGTTAAATTAGAAATGTGTAAAGATGCGTTAACAAAAATTTGCACCAGCCAGAAACACTGGAGTGTTACTTTCAAATGAGCTGAAATAGGCTTGGTTTTATGTACAAAAAACTGCTTTCTACAATCAAACCGCTTCTGAAACCTGTGTTAATTGCTGGCCTTGTGCTAACCTTAGCGCTGGGTCACGCTGATGGAGCTTTGGCCGCTCGTACAGGTGGCCGAATTGGCGGCGGTTCTTTTAGAGTACCCAGCTCCACGTACACATCTCCGCGTACCTATGCGCCACCATCGGGAGGGTATTATTACCCTGGCGGTGGATGGGGATTTCCCTTCCTGATTCCATTTTTTGGCATTGGAGGCGGGTTTGGTGGTTTATTCACTATTCTGATATTTATTGCGATCGCCAACTTCTTGGTGCAAAGTTTCCGTCGCATCGGTTCTGGTGAAAGTACCGAAATGACCTACAGCAGCAATCCTGCCGTTTCGGTAGCGCGTTTGCAAGTCGGTTTGCTGGCGAACGCACGCGGTCTGCAAAAGGAACTCGATCGAATTGCAGAAACTGCCGATACCGGTTCCGCCGCAGGTCGCGCTGAAGTATTGCAGGAAACTACTTTGGCTTTGCTGCGCCACCCCGAATACTGTGTCTATGCCGGTGCTGAAAGCCAGCAAACTCGTTTAGAAGCCGCAGAAGCTCAGTTTAACCGCCTATCTCTGGCAGAACGCAGCAAATTTACGGCAGAAACTCTCTCCAACGTTAACAATCAACTGCGGCAAGCTAATTCCCAAATAGCTTTACCGGCAGGGGAAACCTCTGGCGAACTCGCTAACCTGAGCGAAGGGCCAAGTCAATACATTGTCGTTACTCTGATCGCCGCTACACTGAGTAAGCTGCAATTGCCAACAATAAATAATTCTGAGGATCTGCGTCAAGCTTTGCGCCAGTTCGGTGCTATTCCCGCCGACCAATTGCTGGCGATCGAAGTTCTCTGGGCACCGCAAGCAGAAGGCGATACCCTCACGTCTGAAGACATGATTGTCGAGTATCCAAACTTGAAACTGATTTAATGGCGATCGAATTTTAAATAAAAAACAGGGGTTGGAGTTAAGCCCCTGTTTTTTTTGCTGATCTTTTAGAGTGATAATTCCCATGCAGTTTACCTCACTGCTTGCTTCATTTCGCCAATCGTTGTAGATGTTAATTCATGCCTACAAGTTGCGTATTCTGGAAGCTTATGTGTAAATGTTTTATTTTCTGGTTTGCGATCTTCTGCATAAGTCTCGCTGACTATCCATAGGGGCCACAACAAACTAATCCAGAGGCTGGATAATTTACTATAATTACTTTTTAATTCCGAACTCTCAGAATTGTCAGTTAAATGGCTCAAAAAAGCTAAATAACAAACAGAACCGGAGAAAAAGTAAGTTGTTGCAGAGAAGGCTAAAAGAATTGCAGTCATGTTCAGCACCTTAAATAAACTATTCGTGTTTGTCTAGCAATATTGACCGTCCAGCCCAAAAAAACCTCATTTTTATAGAATTGCTGAAATTAGTTGGGATATAATTCCTAAAATCTGCTTCTTAACAAGATTCCGTGACTGGAAATTAACTATCCGACTTGAGTCTTACGTGTAATTGCTGAGCTTTTGATTTTTTGTGTTTCAGCTATCGTAAATATACGGTGGATTTTCCAGAAATTGTTTGTGCAAATAAAGTTTTTACAAAATCTTTGCTAAATCTTCATCTAAACTTCATAAAAGAAATTATATGCAGGTATGAAATTACTTCCCTGGATAGATGAGATATGAAAGCGTGATTCAATTAGGGCACGGGGCTAACTGCCTCTGCGTCCGTGCCCCTTCTCAGTCAAATTACTTATAGCTTTTTTGTGTGCTTCGGTAGCGGAGAAATTCAGCCAGAAAGGCCACTACCCCGGACACCACCATAAGTACAACGCTGAGTGCGTTGATGTCGGGTTTTACTCCAGTGCGGATGCGGCTGAAAATTTCCATTGGTAGGGTATTGGCACCGCTACCGGCGGTGAAACTGGCAATCAGAAAGTCGTCTAAGCTGAGAACAAAAGCGAGAAGACAGCCAGAAATTATACCGGGCATTAGTTGGGGTAGCAATACTTTGATGAAAGCTTGGGCTGGCGTAGCGCCCAAATCGAGGGCAGCTTCTTCCAGGTGGGGGTCTAAGTCTGCCAGTCGGGTAGAAACGACTACACCTACGTAGGCGAGGCAGAAAACGACGTGAGCTGCGACGATCGTCCACAAGCTGAGACGAACTTGAATTACTGCTAAAAATACCAAGGTGGCAACGGCGATCGCAATATCTGGAATAATCAGCGGCAGGTACGATATCCCCATATATAAAGTTCTGCCAGGAAATCGGTAACGCGCCAAACCAACAGCCATCAAGGTACCGATGACAGCTGAAATACCGACAGCACAAAAAGCTACTATTAAACTATTTTGCAAAGCGGCGATAATCCGGGTATCGTTGAACAGCTTTTGATACCAATCGAGGGTGAATCCCTCCCAATTAGCGCTGTAGCGGGATTTATTAAAACTGTAAAACGCCAGTACCAGAATCGGGAGGTACATGAAAAAGTACATTAGCAGGGAGAAAAGCGCCTGCCAAGAAACGGGATATTTAGCTACAGACGGAGATTTGTTCATTGCTTCAGGCAGTGGGGGAGTGGGGGAGGAAAGTCAAAAGTCAAAAGTCAAAAGTCAAAAAAGGGGCTAGGGGAGAGGGAAAAGGGAAAGGCAGAGGAAGAGGGAGGAATTTTGAATGATTGAATGATTGACTTTTCTAACGTGCAGCGTTTCGATCGCCGAATTTGAGCAAAAGTGCGATCGCAATACTCACAGCTAAAATTAGCACCATACTGAGAGCCGACCCAAAACCCCAGTTCTGAGTCGCACCTAAAAATTGGTTGTAAATCAAACGCGATATGGTCATACTGGAAGCGCCTCCCAGCAATTCCGGGTCGATGAAATCGCCCACACCGATAATTAAAACTAGCAATGAACCGGCCACAATTCCCGGCATTGTTTGCGGTACTGTCACCTTCCAGAAAGTTTGCGCTGGATTTGCTCCTAAATCAGCTGATGCCTCTAGCAAACGCCGATCCAATTTTTCCAGAGAAGAGTAGAGAATTAATACCATATAAGGTAAATAGCTGTAACTCATCCCAATTAAAACCGCTGGCCAGTCGTTCAGCAAATTCCAGGGTAAAAGTGGCAAGTGCGGTAGTAAAAATGGTATGTTAAAACTGATCGGGAACGAGTTGCAACTGTCAATTAACCAGTTGAGAATGCTGAGTAATGGATTGAGTGCGGGTTGTAAAAATGAGTTAATAACTCCGCTGGGACGCAGAATCGTGATCCAAGCATACGATCGCAACAGCGATGAAGTCCACAAGGGCAAAACGAAACCCAACAGCAGCAAATTTCGCCATTGTTTGGGTGACATGACTGCAATCCAGTATGCAACTGGAAATCCCAGCACCAAACAAGCTATTGTGGAACCACCTGCAAAAAATAAGGTTCTCTTCATTACTTGCAGGAAAGTGGGATCGAACTTAGATGGCAAGCATTGTTCAAATCCAAACGCCCTGCAAAAGTTATCGAATCCGGAAGGGTTGACTACTTGTCCGGGTCGAATATCTGGCACCAAACTTAGCTCAAAAATGATCAAAGTTGGCAACACTAGCAACAGCAGCAACCAAATGCCTGCCGGCCCTAGAAATATCAGGGGTTCCGCTAAGCGATCGAATATAGAGGCTAGCTTCGATTTAGCAGGGGGTGCAGGTGTAGTAGAACGAGAGGAAATTTGGGTAGACACAGGCATTTATCAAGTAAACAGTCTCAAATCAAAAGTAAAGTAATGGGCTTTTTTAGCTGCTAGTTAACTGAGTCCAATAGCGATCGAAAACTTCGCTAAATTTCCCCAGCGGTTCGATTCTTTCACAATTTTGCAGCAGTTCGGGCGGCGGATACAAGGTAGGATTATCGCGAGTTTTAGCAGACATTAACTTCAGAGCTTCTTGATTTACTGTAGGAAAGTTAAGTCGCTCGCAAACAAAGGCAGCCACTTCCGGTTTTAGCATAAAATTTATCCAAGCATAGGCAGCATCGGGATTGGGAGCAGTTTTGGGAATCGCCATCGTATCCGTCCACACAGAAGTACCGCTCTTAGGAATAAGATATTGCAAGTCGGGGTTTTCTTTGGCCACATTTACAGCATCTGCGGAATAACCCATCGCCAGCAGCAAATCTCCAGCCAATAATTGCTCTCGCCAAGCGTCTGTTGTAAAAGATGCGATCGCACTTTTGATATCCTTTAATTTTTGGTAAGCTTGTTGCAGTTCTTCAGCATTTGTCGAATTGTAAGAATAACCCAGCATTCGCAAAGTAGCACCCATCACTTCTCGCACATCATTAACTAACGTTATGCGTCGATAAAGTAGCTGCTGATTCTCCCAAAGATAAGCCCAATCTTCGGGAGCTTGTTTGAGTTTTTTGCTATTATAAATTAAGCCAGTAGTTCCCCAGGCGATCGGTACGCTATAACTGTTATTCGGGTCGTAAGCTGGATTTTGGAACTGCGGCGACAAAATTTCCCAAGCTTCGATGCGGTTGCGATCCAATTTTGTCAGCATCCCCAATTCCAACATTTGGCGAACCATGTAGTCAGAGGGGTAAAGTACACTGTAAGCCCGACCGCCTCCTGCCTGCATTTTAGCCAACATAGTCTCGTTGGAATCATAGACATCTGCCACTACTTTAATACCAGTTTCAGCAGTAAATCTGCGTAACAGCTTGCGATCGAGATAAGTAGAAAAACTGTAAATATATAAAATATCAGAATTTTTTGATGGGGTGGGTGTCGGTCTCACCTCACCTAGAGTCCATCCACAACCAGAAAGGAGCAATCCTGAAAATGACGCTGCCGTTTTTAAGAAGCGACGTCTGTTTGGATATAGCTTAAATTTTTTAACCTCCCCGCTCATTTACTAAAATCCATTTTCACAACAACTTTTGGCTTTTGATTTTTTAGCTACTGGTTAACTGAGTCCAATAGCGATCGTAAACATCATTAAATTTACCTAACGGTTCAACTCTTTCACACTTTTCTAACACTTTTGCAGATGGATATAAATTAGGATTATTGCGATTTTTGGGCGATAATTGCTTAATAGCCGATTGATTGGGTGTAGCAAAATTCAGTCGATCGCAAACAGACGCAGCTACAGCAGGTTGTAACATAAAATCTATCCAAGCATAAGCAGCATCTGGATTGGGAGCAGTTTTGGGAATCACCATTGTATCTGTCCACAGAGAAGTACCGCTTTTGGGTATTGCGTACTGTAAGCTAGAACTTTCTTCAGCAACTTCCGCCGCATCAGCTGAATAACCCATCGCGACAAACAAATCTCCCGCAACAATTTGTTCTTTCCAAGCATCAGTTGTAAAGGAAGCGATCGCAGGTTTGAGCGCCTTTAACTTTTCGTAAGCTTGTTGGATTTGCTGCTGATTTGTCGAATTATAAGAATAACCCAGCATCCGCAAAGTTGCGCCCATAACTTCTCGAACATCGTTCATCAAAGTCATTCGTTTGGAGAGTAGTTGCTGGTTTTCCCAAAGATAATCCCAATCTTCTGGAGGAGTTTTTAACTTTTTGGTATTGTAAATCAAACCTGTTGTTCCCCAGCTCATCGGTACGCTATGACGATTACCTGGGTCATAACCGGGATTTTGAAATTGTGGCAAAAGATTTTGGAGATTATTGAGACGATCGTGTTCTAATTCGGTCAGCATTTTTAGTTCCAACATTTGGCGAACCATGTAGTCGGAGGGGTAAATTACGCTGTAAGCTGCACCGCCTCCCGCTTGCATTTTAGCCAGCATTGTCTCGTTGGAATCATAAACATCTGCCTCTACCTTTATACCGGTATTAGCGGCAAAGGTTTTGAACAACTCTTCATCCGTATAGCCAGAAAAAGTATAAATGCGTAGCGTACCAGAAGAGTTTTCTTCGGTCGTAGTCGGTCGCACTTGTGCCAGAGTCCAACCACAACTGGAAAGTGCCAATCCAGAAGTTGCTGCTGCTGCCGTTTTTAAGAATCGACGCCTGGTTTGATATAAATGATGTAGCTGCAAATTAGTCATTTTTCACTAGCCAATATTCATGTTTGCGCTGCCATTGACATAGGTAATTTCAAATTTGAACTTTCAAATTGCCAATTATAAAACCAAATTTGAAATTTTAGATCTGAAATTTGAAATCCCGAATTACCCATTCCCCATTTCCCATCACCAATAACCAATTAACAGTATCGTACCGATTGTTCTAAAGCTAGCGGTTCACCAGTTTTGGCGTCCGTGTTTTGGCACGCAAACATCAATGCGGGAGAGATTTTTTCAAATTCCAGTTTATTGCCTTTACGTCTGAGCAGGTAGCCGCGCAGTTCTTTGTAAGGTAACTTGGTGAACTCGTCAATTTCTGAAGTAAAAGAGCGCAGTATCAGAGAACCGGAAGGATTACAGCCTTCTAACAGTTTCTCGATAAATATTTTTTTGACACTGCTGTGGTAGCCGTAGTTTACTTTATTGGCTTCTCGCTGTAAGTCAACCACAAAGGGTTCTCCATCGCTACCTAAAAAAGTGGCGATCGCCGTTGACTGGCAGTGGTACTCTAACTCTTGTAAAAACCCCTCTAGTGTCATTTGTCAATAGCCATTTTTCATTTGTCAGAGGTCAACGATCGAATTACTGAGAGCTAACTACTGGGAATCGCCTTTTAGCAGATAACTAAGAATCAGCCAAAACCAGAGAATCTTTTGAACCCCAGTAGGCGTATACAGGGGTGTGTGGATCGGGTAAGCTGGCGAAAGTGTTAGGCTGCTTTACGGTAATACGATCGCCTGACTTTAATTCCACCACGCAATGAACGTGGGTACCCAAATACATAACGTGCTGCAAACGTCCTTCAAAACAGTTTCCCTGTAAGCAAGAAGGTTCCAGATTCAATTGAATATTCTCTGGGCGCACGCTAATCGCCACAGAAGCTTGAGGATGCCAAGCAGTTGAGGAGTCCAGCCTTTGCGCCACCACCTTCATTTTAGATTCTGTCAGTACCTCGATTTCCGAGCCGTTCAAAGATAAAATTCGGCCTTTTAACAAATTGGTATCCCCAATAAAATCAGCGACAAAAGCTGTTTGTGGACGCTCGTAAATTTCGCTAGGCGTACCTATTTGTTCGATTTTGCCGTCGTGCATAACCGAAATGCGATCGCTCAGACTCAGCGCTTCCTCTTGGTCGTGAGTAACCATAATAAAAGTCAGCCCCAAATCTCGGTGTAAATTGGTCAGCTCCACCTGCATTTCCTTACGCAGCTTCAAATCCAACGCTCCCAGAGGTTCATCCAGCAAAAGCACAGCAGGTCGGTTAACCAACGCTCGTGCCAAGGCTACCCGTTGCTGCTGACCCCCAGATAATTGAGCCGGAAAACGGTTAGCCAAAGCTTCCATTTTAACGAGCTTGAGAGCTTCTTTAACCCGTTCTGCGATCGCCGCTCTGGGCAAGCGTTTAATCCGCAATCCAAAAGCGATATTTTCCCAAACGCTCAGGTGGTTAAACAAAGCATAGCTCTGAAACACCGTATTGACCGGTCGGCGGTAAGGCGGTACGTTAGTCATCGGCTTGCCTTGAATTAGCACCTCACCGGCGGTCGGCATCTCGAAGCCCGCAATTAAGCGCAGCGTCGTCGTTTTACCGCAGCCGGATGGCCCAAGAATACTAAAAAATTCACCCTGGCGAATGTCAAGGTCAACCCCCCGTACAGCAGTATCGACTTTGAACACCTTGAAAACCTTTCGGAGTTCAACATCCAGTACTGTGTAAGCGTCCCTGGCGTCTGGATTCTGAACAGCAGTCTGAGACATAATGGCGAAAATCCTTGTAGCGATGCCCCGGTTGCCAGCTGAATCAGCATTATAGTTGATGCAGTGGCAAATTTGACCTTGGCTTATTTTGACATTCTGCCACTGACTGAAGCCAGCTGCCCAGTCAGTCAAATTGCCAAGATTTGGTGTAGAGGGAGGCGGAAAGCTCTCAGAGCAGAGGTAAGGGTATACTTGAACTCAAAACTCTCCGACGCCGGACGCACTAGCCCCCTTCATACTCAAATTTCAAAACTTTGGAACTCAAGACTTAGGAGTACTGCCGTATGACCTTGCTTTGGTCTTCCTCGCTAGACAGTAAATCAAAGACCCGCACGGTCGGACGAAATTACCAGTCCCTGTTTGTGATGCTAGTCATTACATTGGTGATGGTAGGAGGGATTGGCAGTCGTCTTGCCTACTTGCAACTGATCCAGGGAGAACGCAATCGGGAACTAGCGGAGAACAACCGGATTCGGATCATTCCCAAACAACCCGAACGGGGTAATATTTTCGATCGCAAAGGCAGAATCCTTGCCAGCAGTCGTCTTTCCCGCTCAGTTTATCTATGGCCGTTAATACGCAAGCAAAAATCCTGGCCTACCACACGCAAGCGTCTTTCCGAGATCCTGGAAATTCCCGAAGCAGATATTGAAAAGCGGATAGCACAAGTAGGGGAGAACAATCCCACCCTAGTACGGATCGAGCGCGACATCACTCCCGAAAAGATAGTAGCGCTGGAAGAATCCCAACAGCAACTCGAAGGCGTAGAAGTAGACATAGAACCGGCGCGGGTATATCCCAATAAACAAGTGGCAGCCCACGTACTCGGTTACACCGGTGAAATGAACGATTTACAGTTAGCTAAGGCGAGGCAAAAAGGCGATGACTATCGACTTGGAGATGTCGTCGGTAAAATGGGCGTCGAAGCAGCTTTTGAGAAAAAATTGCGGGGAACGTGGGGCGGTCAGCAGGTGGAGGTGGATGGCAAGAACCAGATTTTACGTATTTTGGGAGATAAAGCGTCTCAACCAGGTGAGGACGTCCATTTAACCATAGATCTGGAGTTGCAGAAAGCCGCAGAAGCCGCACTAGGCAATCACAGAGGCGCAGTTGTAGCCATGAATCCAAATAATGGGGCGATTTTAGCGATGGTTAGCCGCCCCGCTTTCGATCCTAATTTGTTTACTCCTCGGATCAGCCAGAAAGCATGGCAGGAACTGCAAAAGGCAAACCACCCATTTGTCAACCGCGCCTTACAAGCTTTTCCACCAGCGAGTACATTCAAAATCGTTACTACCACTGCGGCGATCGAATCGGGCAAAGTTCCTTCTACCATAGTCTTGCCAACTTATCCAGCTCTTAGGGTGGGTGGAATTTCGTTTGGAGAATGGAACCACGCAGGATTTGGTGCTTTGGGATTTGTGGGCGGTTTGAAGTGGAGTAGCGATACATTCTTTTATCAAGTCGGGATCAGAACTGGTGGCCCTGCCCTGATCGACTGGACTCGACGCTATGGTTTTGGCGAAAAAACCGGCATCGAATTGGAGAGTGAAGAAGTAGCCGGTTTGGTAGCCGATAATGCTTGGAAGCTGAAGCGGATGAAATACGAGTGGACTGTAGGCGATACAGTGAATATGTCCATCGGTCAGGGCTTTCTCCAAACCACACCCATACAAGTGGCTGTGATGTTTGCTGTTCCCGCCAACGGTGGCTACCGAGTTAAGCCCCACCTGCTCAAAGATGATGAGGATTCAAAAAATTGGCGGGTAGATTTAAACCTGAAACCGGAAACGGTGCGAGTGCTGCGCCAGGGTCTGAGGGCAGTAGTAACTTCCGGTACTGGCCCAGCCCTGAATTCACCAACTATTCCTCCAGCTGCGGGGAAGAGCGGTACATCTGAAGTAGCCCACGGGAAACTAACCCACACTTGGTTTGGTGGCTATGCGCCAATAGACAATCCGGAAATTGTTGTGGTGGTTTTTGGGGAACATTCCGGCGGTGGTGGTGGCAAGTTCGGAGCTCCGAAGGTGCTGAAAGTTATGGAGGCTTACTTTCGTCTGAAGGGAGGCGGTAAAGTTGCTCCCGCTAAGCCTAAGCCAGTCAAAAGAAGGAGATGACGTCGATCGGCTTTTTATCCCATATGAAAGAGCGGGAGTGGGGGAGTGGGGGAGCTCTTGAGCCGAAGAATTAATATTTTCCCTAACCCCTAACCCCTAACCTCCAGCCCCTAACCCCTAGCCCTTTAATTTTTTTGTAATTTTTTGGCTTTATAAAAAGTTTCTAAACTATCGCGATCGCCCACAAAGCGCCAATGCCAAGGCTCATAACTGACGCCTTGAGAATTGTTTTTGGGAAATGACATCTCAAAGCTATAGCGAGCTGCATTAGCTTGCAGCCATTTGAAGGCAGCAGTATTTTCAAAATTTGGATTCAGGTTGGTTGCCGGTACTCTACCATCCCCAATATCGATCGCATAGCCGGTATGATGTTCGCTGTAACCCGGAGGCGCACTCACAGTCGCCCGTTCTGCTGCCACCTGCCCCCGTTGCGCTTTAATGTCAAAAAACAGGTGTTGCTGTTCCGCCACCGAACGAAATCCCGAAATTGGCACCAATATCGCTCCCTGCGCCCTGGCTGCTGCCACCATAGCGTTAAATTGCTGGGCAGCACTTTTGCGTAGCTTAATCCGATTATCCACCGATATAGATTGAAGGTCTTGCACGGGCGCTTCTTTGTAAGCAAAGTGTCCCGCCTGTCCCAAGATGATATCGGGCTGGCTTGCAGAAGTATTGACAGCTTCTGTGGGCGTTTGACTGAGTTTGGCGATCGGTTCTGTTTCATTCTTTTGAGCCATTGTCCCAGAAGAGGATTGAGACAAACTGGCAAACCACAAACCGACAAAAAGGGCAAACGCTCCCCATCCCACCAATAATGCCACCAGCCAGACTCGCTGCCACCGACGCTCTTGTGATGGAAACTGGGTTTCCCGCAAAGCTTCAGGAATATCTTCTGTCGAGGGAACTGCTACTTTCGACGGCTTTCCAGACAAGCTGGCGTTATCCACACCATTCACTCCTGCACTTAAGATTAAAACCGAACATCATAAAAATTGTAACTGTCTTAGATTCGCGATCGGTCTCTCGGTCATCGGTCAGAAAACTTGTGAAACTGTAAAACTTTGCAGTTTTGAGATCTTGAGGCATTTAAACGAACTAATGACCCCTACTTTTGCTTTTAACCTCAAATACCATGCCCAGTCCGGAAATTAAACTTCTCGAACTATATACGCCCCTCGGTGGAGGAGTGTTCCTGGGATGGTTGCTAGGCCGTATCCTCCCCAAAAACTTCCCCACTTATTTGGGTCACTTTCTGTTTTGGATCGGAGCTCCGATCGCCATTGTGGCCTTTCTGCGCCGAACCAACCTATCCGGGCCAATTTGGATCGCACCTCTGGCTGCTTGGGCCGCAATTCTACTGGGAGCGGGACTTGCTTGGGCTGTCATTAGGTTAAATGACAAAAAAGATCCTGCTTGTGTTTCTCCTTCTGCTACCAGTTCTGGGAGTCAGCCGAATCAAGGCAGTTTCCTATTAGCATCAATGGTTGGTAATACCGGTTATCTGGGTTATCCGGTAACGCTTGCCTTAGTTGGACAGGAATACTTCGGCTGGGCCCTGTTCTACGACTTGCTGGGAAGTATGTTGGGAACCTATGGGTTGGGGGTTGCTCTTGCCGCTCGTTTTGGTATGGGGGCAAGCAGTCACAAACAATTACTTGCGGCAATCCTGAAAACTCCGGGTCTGTGGGCTTTGGGATTGGGACTGGTTTTAAGACCCATTTCTCTACCGGATTGGCTCGATTTTGGCTTGCAGAAGTTTGCGTGGACGGTAATATCTTTGTCTTTAGTGTTAATTGGGATGCGGCTGAGTCAGCTATCGTCTTGGCGCGGTTTGCCACAAGCATCAATTTGCTTGGCGATTAAAATGTTGCTGGTTCCCTTAGTTTTGGGTTGGGGTCTGCGTGGCTTGGGCTTGACAGGCCCACCTCATTTGCTGATCGTTTTGCAAATGGCGATGCCTCCAGCTTTTGCCACGCTGATTATTGCGGAAGCTTACAATCTCGATCGCGATTTAGCTGTAACTGCGATCGCACTCGGTACGGGCGGACTTTTCCTCACTTTACCGCTTTGGCTATGGCTGTTTGGAGTTTAAAGGCGCTGTGTAAGATGCTGCCAGTTGAGCGATGCTCATTTGTTCGTAGGGTTCAAACGGTTGATGAATCCAGGGATTATCGGGTAAATAGTCTACGTAGTAATCTGGAACGATGACGGAACAAGCTTTGTACCAGAGTACGGCGGTGCGAATTTCCTCTATGCGATCGCCATAATGTTGTTTAAGCCAAACAACGCTCTGCTCAAGAGTACTCCCAGAATCTACCAAGTCATCGACTAAGAGAATACGGCTGCTCAGCTCGCCTGTTGTCATCGTTATGTGAGAGGAAAAAGTTAGATCGCCGCGCACTCGGTTCTCGAAACCACCATAAGATGACGCAGCCAGAATAGCTAGGGGGTATCGGTAAATCCGAGACAAAATATCGCCAATTCGCAATCCACCCCTGGCAAGGCAGACAATCTGGTTAAAGTTCCAGTTGGACTGATAGATTTTGACAGCCAACAGTTCAATCTTAGAGTTGTAGTCTGGCCAAGAAACGTAAAGGTCGGGCATATAGCTAGGGCGTCGGGCTAGGGGTTAAAGCGTCGGGGAAGAAAAGTTTCGCATCAAGGGTTTGAGGGATTAACAACGTCCTAACGAGAGCAATTGCTGTAAATACAGACGTCATTTGAGATATAGAAAACTATAAAGCATCTTTTAACTTAGGTTTGCTAAGTTAACCACTACTTTCTTTTTTGAGATTCCCGATCTGATTATGTCGAGATCGGAAGCCTAACAAGCAAAGGTCGCCTTAACCGATGCCTTCCCTTTACCTGGACTGTGAAGCCAAAACAAAACTAAGGCGTTTGGCAGCAATTGAACATAAAATTGCACAAGTGGCACTTATCAATGAAAGCGATTTATTAAATTTATGAATAATTCTCCCCCTTCTGATGGCTTGTCGGAGACGCCTGGGAACGAAAAACTCAGCTTCAGCACTAAACTGGCCTACGGTGCCGGTGATATGGGTGCGGCTATTACGGCTAATATAGGGGTGTTTTATACTGCTTATTTTTTCACGGATGTCGCCGGTTTGGATATTGATAAAGCGGCATGGGTTTTGCTGATCGGTAAAGTTTGGGATGCCGTCAACGATCCGATTGTGGGAATATTGAGCGATCGCACCCAAAACCGTCGCTGGGGGCGTCGGCTACCTTGGATGCTGTACGGCGCGATTCCTTTCGGGATAACTTTCTTTTTGCAGTGGATTGTACCTCGCTTTAGCGCTAATGATGCTGCGAATGATTGGGCATTGTTCTGGTACTATGTGGCGATCGCGATTTTGTTCAACTCGTTCTACACGGCTGTTAATTTACCCTACACCGCTCTGACGCCGGAACTCACTCAAGACTACGACGAACGTACTAACCTCAATAGCTTCCGGTTTGCCTTTTCGATCGGCGGCAGTATTTTGTCTATAATTTTTGTTCGCATTATCGCCGGTTTAATTCCCGAAGACCGTATCCAGCAATATTTGTTAATTGGCGCAGTTTGTGCGGTCATATCCGTATTGCCTCTATATTGGTGTATTTTCGGCATCCGCGCCCGCGTTATGGCTGTGGCGGCGCAAAACCCCAACTTAGAGCAACCCGTATCTGTGCCTATTTTTGACCAATTGCGGATTGTTTTGAGCAATCGACCGTTTTTGTTTGTCGTCGGCATTTATCTTTGTTCTTGGCTGGCAGTTCAGCTAACCGCTGCCATTATTCCTTATTTTGTGACGAGTTGGATGCGCTTGCCAGATGCAGTAACTGCCCAAGTAATTTTTGCCGTGCAGGGAACTGCCTTTATTACCTTATTTGTTTGGAGTGCTGTCAGTCAGCGGGTGGGCAAAAAAGCCGTTTATTTTATGGGTATGAGCCTGTGGATTTTGGCGCAGGGGGGATTGTTTTTCTTGCAGCCCAGTCAAATATCCTTGATGTACGTTTTGGCGGTGATGGCAGGTTTTGGCGTTTCTACGGCTTATCTTATACCCTGGTCGATGCTGCCAGATGTGATCGAAATGGATGAATTGAGAACGGGACAGCGCCGGGAAGGGATATTTTATAGTTTTTTTGTACTGCTGCAAAAGGTAGGTTTGGCTCTAGCAGTTGCCTTGGTGCTGCAAAGCTTGAATTGGGCTGGTTACCTTGTGCCTACAGCCGAAAATCTCAGACCGATTCAACCTGCTTCTGCGCTTTTGGCAATTCGCGTTGCTATTGGCCCGCTGCCTACTGTTGCTTTAATTTGCGGTTTGGTGCTGGCATATTTTTATCCGATTACTCGCGAGGTTCATGCAGAAATATTACACAAGCTGAGAGAGCGCGATCGGTAGATAATTTCAGATTTTATATTTGAGATTTCAAATTTCATTTTGAAATTTGAAATCTCAAATTAACGATTTGGTAATTCGATCCGAAAAGTTGTCCAGCCATCACCGCTTTTTACGTTAATAGTTCCTCCCATTTGTTCCACCAGTTTCTGGACTAAAGCAAGTCCCAATCCAGTACCGCCTTGTTTCCAAAGATCGGCTTGTAAAACCCGATAAAACTTTTTAAACACATGGGATAATTCGGCAGGCGGAATTTCGACTTCATTGCTGACGGCAAGTACAATCTTCGGGACACAGGAACAGGAAGTAGACTCTTGGAGTGAGACATCTTCTCCAGCTAAGTGGTGGGAGACGCGCAAAATTATCCCGCCACCAGGCGGAGTATACTTACAGGCATTGTTGAGCAATTCTGCCACAATTCGTGCCAGTCCAGCGCGATCGCTAACTAGGGGCGGAACATCGGCTGGTAGTTCAATTTGGAGATTTTGCCCGCGTTCGAGGGTACGACTGCGGAATGGTTCGATGATGTTGGGTAGCCATTCTTGCAAGTTTAGCGATTCGGCGAGGGAGAGGGGATAAGATGATGCTTCTAAGCGCTGTAAGTCGAGGAGGTCGTTAATGAGTTCTGTTTCGCGATCGCACTCGGTTTTCAATATTTCCAAATAGCGCTGATGTCGTTCGCCGCTGGGCACAATTTTGAGCATTTGGATCGCCATTTTCATGTTAGCCATAGGCGTCCGCAATTCGTGGGAAACTGTACTCAAAAAGTCATCTTTAAGCAAGTTTAGTTTTTCCAGTTCTGCCACTTGCTCTTGTTTGAGATGATTGAGTTTTTCCAGTTCTACCAATTGCTCTTGCTTAAGTTGGTTGAGTTTTTCCAGTTCTGCCACTTGCGCTTGTGCTGCTTGATAAAGCCGTGCTTGACGAATCGCGATCGCGCACTGATTTGCTACCTGCTGTACCAAACGTATTTCTAACTCGCTATAGCTGTGTTCTTTGTGATTAATTAACCACAAATCTCCCAAAAGTCCTTCGTTATCGAAA
Organism: Aerosakkonema funiforme FACHB-1375; assembly: GCF_014696265.1. GTDB lineage: Bacteria > Cyanobacteriota > Cyanobacteriia > Cyanobacteriales > Aerosakkonemataceae > Aerosakkonema > Aerosakkonema funiforme_A. The sequence goes on from NZ_JACJPW010000026.1 coordinate 23,840, forward strand.
ATGGGGCAAGCCAGCATTGCCACCCGTCCCCGCACTGGATTTGGAAATATCGAACAAAACTGGAAATATTGTTTTTCTAATAGCTGAGTGTAGATTTCCGGATAGTTTGCCATATGGGCAACACGTCCCTGTTGCGCGGGTATTGAGACTGCATATTCGTGGCAAACTGTGGTAATTCCCTTTTCTAAATCGTATATAGCTGCATTGCAAGAACCGATATTTAGTCCTACTGCTACTTCCCGCACGGCAGTTTCTAAAATTTGGTTTTCGTCTAGGCTATCTCTCACTTTGTCTGTAATGCGTTTGAGCATTGCTTCAAAGTCGATAGCCTTTTTCAACTCAGCGGTGCGCTCTTGCACTTGCTGTTCCAATTCGCCGTTAAGTTTTTGGATTTGCTTGAAAAGTGACGATTGCTGGATGGCGAGCGCTACAGTTATCGCCAATTGTTGCAGTAAATCTATTTCAAAAGGCTGCCAGTGTCGCGGTTCCGAACACTGATGAGCGCACAGCAGTCCCCAGAGTTTTTTGTTGAAAACGATCGGCACTAGGAGATTAGCTCTAATTCCTATTTGAGCGAGTAGTTCTATATGGCAAGGTGCGAGATTGGCTTGCTCGATATCATCAATGGCAGAAATGTATCCCTGTTGGTACTTTTGGATATAATTTTCGTTGAAACAAGGGTCTTCGCAGGAAACTCCCAATATTGACGAACAATTCTCTGCGATTGATTCGACAACAAACTTACCAAAATTCCTTTCATCTATCTGATAAATTGCTACTCGTTCTACTTGCAAAAAACTGCGTACTTCTGCCACTGCTTGGTTGAGAATTTCATCTAGGTCTAAAGACTGGCGGATGCGTTCTTGCATCATTCCCAGTAGTTTTTCCCGCTCTGTTTGCTGACCCAGGGCTTCTTCTGCTTGTTTGCGATCGGTAATGTCTTGCACTCCACCGTAGATCAGAAGGACGCGATTTCTGTCGTCGCAATATACTGGCTGACTGTAATCTCTCAGCCAGCGCAGTTCTCCATTTTTGGTGAATAGTCGGTATTCGCTCACATCTGTTTGCCAACACAGAATTTTTTGCAGCCGTTCTAGAAAGATAGGCATATCTTCCTGATGAATGAGGTTTTGCCAGCCGCCGCGTGCTTCGATTTCTTCCCAACTGAAACCAGACATAAAACTAAAAGCACTTGTAATCCAATCTGTGACAAATAAACCGTTGGAGTCTATCTTTGCAGCATAGGCAAAGTCTGATGTCAATTCGGAAACGATCCGATAGCGCTCTTCACTTTTTGCTAAATCTCTTTCTGCTTGTTTGCGCTCTGTTATATCGCGCACAAATATCGCCACTTCATCACTGCTGGTAGGAACGATTCGAGCTTCAAAGTCTCGTAATTTCCCTTCAGTTTGCAACTGATACTCAAAAATTTCTGTTTGGTTGTTTGCCAAAGCTTTTCTTATTTGCTTTTTGGCCCGATCGGCCATATTTTTTGGTAATATCTCCCCTATCTTTTTACCCAAAAATTGACTGACAGGTAATTCTAAGCTGAAGCCTTTTGGAGGTTTACATTCCAAAAAAGTAGTATCTTTATAGACGCGAAATATAGCATCCGGTATGGCGTCGGACAAAATTTGAACGGTGGATTCGCTTTGTGGCGATCGATCTTGAAAAAGCGTGCTATTATTGCTAGGTATGGAAACTTGTAAAAAACCTGTTAGATTTCCATTACTCTCTTTAAGAGCAGAGTATTTGACATCAGCCCAAAACTGTGTGCCGTCTTTGCGATGTACGGAAAATTTCCCTGTCCATTCATTCTGCTGGGCTACTGTATCGCTAATTGCTGCGATTTGCTGCGAGCTGATTTGAGCGACGGTTAATTCATAAAAATCTTTACCGATAACTTCTGCTGCTTGCCATTGATAGAGATTTTCGGCGTAGCGGTTCCAATACGTAATCTTTCCTTCTGTATCTGTTGTGATGATGGCGTGGGGAGTACTATCTAAAATCAATGCCTGAAAATTCATTTCCTCCTCTGCTTGCGGCTGTATTTCTGCCGCTAGTAGAATTTGCGATCGCGGTTTTGAGGTGGCATCATCCAGGCGATATTGACGGAGATTATTAAGCCCTTCTATTTCCATACACAAATTATTGTTTCCCTGGCTTATACTATCCGCTACGACGCTCGTCATAGAATCAGGCTAGACTAGCTGATATTAGCAATCTATACGCTTTCCGGGCTTGAGTCCATAGATACATATTTTTTCTTATCCCGAACAGGTATACCAAAATACAGGGAGAATTTTCCTCTATCTCTGAGACTATCCTAGCTCCTTGACATCCCTAAATTCCCCAAGCCGTCACACTCTCGGTCAGACTCTTCTAGCATTTAGGCTGGTTTGTCGTCAAGCTGCTGTCCAGAATATGTTAAGATTTGTAAAAAAAATGAGTGTAAGGTCAGCGAATGAATCCTTCCCAGTTACAAGAAATATCAGCTCGCCTAGAAAGCAAGTCTTCGCGGGATCGGATGATAGCCCTCGCCTCGTTGCGGGATATCCCGGCAGTGGAAGCAGTACCTTTGATTAAAAAAGTTTTAGATGATGAAAACTTACAAATTCGGTCAATGGCAGTCTTTGCCTTGGGCATCAAGCAGACACCGGAATGCTATCCAATTTTAGTGAAGTTGCTGGAAACCGATCCGGATTACGGAATTCGCGCTGACGCTGCCGGTGCTTTGGGCTATCTGGAAGACAATCGTGCGTTTGAGCCGCTAGTACGGGCTTTCTATGAAGATACAGATTGGCTGGTGCGCTTCAGTGCGGCAGTGGCGCTGGGCAATCTCAAAGATGGGCGTGCTTATGAGGTATTGGTTCGGGCGTTAGATACTAAAGAAGTGGTACTGCAACAAGCAGCGATCGCCGCTCTAGGTGAAATCAAAGCCGTAGAAGCAGTCGATACTATTCTCCGCTTTGCCCAATCTGAAGATTGGTTGGTACGGCAACGCTTAGCAGAAGCTTTAGGTTATCTTCCCAGCCCCAAGACCATTCCGGCGCTGAAATTTCTGGAAAAAGATGCTCACCCGCAAGTTTGCGAGGCAGCCAAAATTTCTCTCCAGCGTCTGGAGGAGACAGCCATTGAGTAGCTTATTGGCGAGAGTGGGGGAGTGGGAGCTTAGGTCGTGGGGGAGCGGCAGAATAAATCTTTTCCCTTTTCCCTCTTCCCTCTTCTCTAGCCCCTAGCCCCTAACCCCTTTTTTGACTTTTGACTTTTGACTTTTGACTTTCATTAGCCCCAAGCCCCTTGTAAGATGGGGATTGGGATTGAAAAAACTTTTGGCGCGAGACAGTTTGCTTCATGGATGTTAAAGAATTTTTCCAGCTAAGCGCTGGCAAATGGTTTTCACAACGCACCAGTCACCATCTAGCCTTCAAGCAATCAGAAAGCGGCAAATCAGATATCAAAATTGAAATGCTCGCAGGAGACGACCCGGTAGTGATCGATCTGTGCCAGCAGTACGACATAGACCCGAAGTTAGCTTGGGGTGGGGCTCGCGTCACTTGGGACGGGACAATGGAATGGGATAGCGAAAAACACGAAGGTTCCTCAGTGCTGGTGCCGATACCAGATCTGGATACACCCCAAAGCGGCAAGTTGCTGCGAGATGTCGGTTATGCTGAGAAGGCAGGGGTGGCAGGTCGCTACATTATCGGTAGCGATGATGCGATGACACTGATTACCGAGTACGAAACGATGTACTCAGAAGAGCGCATCTGGTTTGCCAGTCCTAACTTGCGACTGCGAGCAAGCATACTCAAGCGTTTCGGTGGTTTCAGTATGGCATCTTTTTGCTCGGAGATTCGTATGGGAGTAACTAAAACCTAGACATCAAAAATTCACTCTTCCATTTTTCCCTTCTTTGTGTTCCTCTCCTGGGTGGGCCAGCGCCTTCAGCTTGATATAGAAGTCAGAGGATAAGGCTTCAGGTATGAATTGCTCAATCGGTCGATGACTGAAGCCCCATTCAGGATATGCAGTGAATTCTAGATTTTCTCTTTGTTGGCTAGACTGATAGTCTGAATTGCCATTGGTCAGATGAGTTTTTTGCTCATCTGACTTTGGCAGCAGCGATGGGAGTTCTACAGAATTTTCGCTGTGGCTGGGGTGACTTTCCTTTACTTGTGCTAAGGCGATATTCGATTTGGAGGTATGTTCCTCTGAAACAGGCTGTACCAAAGCTTCAAATGGGTTTGAGGTGGGAGCTGCTTCCATGTCGGGGATTAGATCGTCGCAAGGTATAGAAATTTCCGGTGCTTGTACAGCAAGGGGTTTTAACTCTTGCTGAGATGCCTCCTCTGCATCTGCGGCGCTGCTAAAGAAAACTTCTCGAAGTTCTTTCGGTAGTTTGTTACAAACGAGGCGTTCAAATTCGTACTTGAAATGGTAAATGGGTTGCTTGCGTCGCAGCCAGATAACTAAAATCTGCTCGACCGAAATGGATTTATACCGACCTTGATACAGTGCCTCAATTACGGCGAGCCGCACCCAGTCGGCTGGGTAATTTTTACTCCAACGCTCAACCAATTCAGTAGCTGGGTAGCCGCCCAAGTCGAAACTGTAGTTAGCCAACAGCAACGTAGCGGCGGCGGCAGCTGCTTTGTTTTCTTGTGCTGGAGAGCCTTTTTCTAGTTCGCTCATTAAATGTTAATAGGGCTTGGTTTAAGATTTGGGAGTATGCGATCGACCTGCGAATTAAAAGCTAGCTTCATAAACGATAAACGGAGTTTTAGTTTTATTTCTGTTACAGCAGGCGTTCATTAGCGATAGTGGTTAGGTTAGGCAATTTTATCTTTCCCTTTTTGTGCCACGACGCTTCACCTGCTACCTGTATGGCAACCGATCGATAGTGTAAACGGGATTGACAACCTCCTGGAGTAAAGTCAGATGATTGAAGTTGAGCATTTATGCAAAATCTACGGCTCGACCCCAGCCATCCAAGATGTTACCTTTACTGTGGAGCCGGGGGAAATCGTCGGTTTTTTAGGGCCAAATGGAGCCGGTAAAACGACGACGATGCGAATTTTGGCCGGGTACTTACCGGCTACCAGCGGTACGGCTCGCATTGCTGGGTACGATGTCCATTCCGATTCAATGGCGGTGCGGCAGCGAATAGGCTATTTGCCAGAAGTGCCGCCGCTGTATCCGGAAATGACGGTAGAAGGCTTTTTATACTTTGTAACCCGAATTAAGGGGGTAGCGGCGGGCGATCGCGTTGCGTCGGTTAACTCGGCCATCAAACGCTGCAATCTGGAGGAAAAGCGCAAAGTCGCGATCCGCAAGCTTTCCAAAGGATTTCGGCAGCGAGTGGGAATTGCTCAGGCGATCGTCCACGACCCACCTGTGATTATTCTGGATGAACCGACGGTTGGTCTTGACCCCCGTCAAATCATTGAGATCCGAAAATTGATCGAGAGTCTCGCCGGTAGCCACACGATTATTCTCTCAACTCATATCTTGCCGGAAGTCAGCATGACTTGTAGCCGCGTCACAATTATCAATCGCGGCAAAATTGTGGCAACTAATACCCCGGAAAATCTGGAGGCTAGTTTGGCTGAAGGTTCGGGGTATGAAGTCGAAGTAGAGGGAGATGCTGCCACCGCTTTGGCAAGATTGAGAGCGGTGCCGGGGGTACGTTTGGTAGAATCTATGCCGATGGAGCATCTACCCTCAAGTCGCGCTCTCTACCGGATAACATCGGAAACGGGAGCCGAACCGGGTCGCGAGATAGCGGCTGCTTTAGTATCGGCTGGATTGGGATTATGCGAAATGCGACGCACACGCGCCACTTTAGAGGATGTGTTCCTAGAACTGACAACATCGGAAAAGATGACAACTAGCGAGGAGCAAACCCACCCCCAACCCCGACCCGTACAACAGGAAAGGGAGATTGGTAGGGAAGCTCTTGAGCAAGGAGAGAAGTAAATGCAGATAATCCTCGCCAATATTATGGCTATCTACCGCAAGGAGTTGCAGAGCTATTTTGCTTCGCCCTTGGCGTATGCGATCGCGGGTGTATTCTGGTTTGTGGCTGGCTGCATTTTTATGACTATTCTGCTGGGCACAATTAATCAAGCCGCAGAATACGATCGAATGTACGGCGCAACCGTACCGCCGATCGATGTGGCCAACTTGGTTTTGCAAAGCTTCTTAAACGTGATGGGGTCGTTTTCGTTGTTTGTGCTGCCGATGCTCTCGATGGGTCTTTATGCAGATGAGCGCAAACGCGGTACTTTGGAATTGTTGGCAACGTCGCCCATCACCAACTGGGCAGTGTCGGTGGGCAAATTGTTGGGAGTCTTAACTTTTTTCACGGCGATTATCATGCCGATGTTAGCCTATGAGGCGATCGCTTTGAGTGCGGCTGACCCCCCCGTACCGCCAGCTGTACCTTTATTGGGGCATTTGGGATTAATCTTGCTCGCCGCTAGCGTACTGTCTTTGGGGATGTTTATCTCTTCCCTTACAGATAGTAACGTTCTGGCGGCAATCTTCACGTTTGTCGCTGTCTTGCTGCTGTGGATGATCGATTTATTCGCCGGGATGTGGGGCGGCTGGGTTGGCGCAGTATTTAGCTATTTATCATTGCTGAAGCACTACAACAACCTGGTACAAGGGATCTTGGATAGCAGCAGTTTGATATTTTTTGCTAGTTTTATTGTTTTGGGGGTGTTTCTCACCGCTCAGTCGATCGATGCCTTGCGCTTTCAGCGCTCGTCATAGGGAATTTCAAATTTCAGATTTCAAATTTCAGATTTAAATAAATTTGAAATCTGAAATCTTAAATCAGCAATTAGTAATCAGCCAATGAAAACATTCAAATTCAGCGATAAATATGCCAAATATCTGCTCTGGATAGGGCTATTTCTACTTGCTGCCGGTTTCACCGCTTGGGTAGTATCGGACAAGTGGTTGCCCGTACCGCTTTTGTTGGTAATTTGTGGAAGTGTGGCTCTAGGATTGTGGTTGGCAAGTCAAGGTAATGGCGATTTAACTTCACCGACACAAAGTTTTTGGGGACAGCGTTCCACACAAGCAGGAACTAATGCCTTTGTAGCTACGGCAGCAGTTGTGGCGATTTTGGTGGTAATTAACTTTTTGGGCGTCCGCTATTCGGGGCGGATGGACTTGTCAGAAAATCAACAGTTTACTCTGTCGCCTCAGTCACAGCAGCTGGTGCGGGATTTAACCCAACCTGTAAAAGTGTGGATATTCGATCGCAATCCCGATCCCAAAGACAAGCAATTATTGGAGAACTACCAACGTCAGGGGTCAAAGTTCAGCTTTGAGTATATCGACCCTAATGTCAATCCAGGATTGGCGAGAAAATTTAATCTCAAAGAAAGCGGCGAAGCTTATTTGGAATATGGCGAACAGCGAAAGTTTATCCAAAACGTCAATCAGAATGAGCCGCTTTCGGAAGAAAAACTGACTAATGCTATAGAACAAATTAAAAGCGATCGCACTCTGGCAGTATATTTTCTGCAAGGTCATGGCGAACGACCGATGGAGTCAGTCAGAGATGGACTGTCTCAAGCAATGAAGTACCTGGAGCAGAAAAATTATAAAAGCATTGCGCTTAACTTGGCAGAACGTTCATCAGTTCCCGATGATGCCGTTGCCGTCGTGGTAGCGGGGCCAAAACGAGCTTTGTTTGAGCAAGAAGTTAAAGTGTTGCGCGAATATCTCGATCGAGGTGGCAGCTTGCTACTGGCATTAGACCCCAATACCGATCTGGGACTCAATAGTTTATTGGATGAGTGGGGTGTGAAGCTGGAAAATCGTCTTGCCGTTGATGCCTCCGATGATGGACGTTTGATTGGATTGGGACCGGCTACTCCCATCGTGACTAACTACGGAAATCATCCCATTACTAAAAATTTTGGCAATGGCATTTCTTTCTATCAAATGGCAAGACCTCTAGATATTCAACCTATCAAAGGTGTGGAAGCGACGCCACTGTTGTTGACTTCTCAAGATAGCTGGGCGGAAAGCGATTTAGAAAATCGGGAATTAACTTTCGATCCCAAGCAGGATCGCCAAGGGCCGTTGATTTTAGGGGTAGCTTTGAGTCGTAAAGCGGAATTTATATCCAATTCCCAGCCAGCACAAGCATCACCCTCTCCTGCTGCATCTCCAAATAAGTCAGAAAGCCAAACATCAAAACAAAATTTGGATAAAAAGCCAAAAAAACGCTCAGATGAAGCTCGCTTAGTTGTGTTTGGAAATTCTAGTTTTGTCAGCGATGGGGTATTCGAGCAACAGTTAAATGGCGATGTGTTTCTCAATTCAGTCAGTTGGTTGAATAGGCAAGAAAATCGCACTCTTTCCATTCGTCCCAAGCAGCCAAACCAGCGTCGTCTGAAGATGAGACTTTCCCAAGCTGGCTTGTTAACTTGGATAAGTATAGTCATTTTACCTTTAATCGGATTTGGAACGGCTGGCTGGCTTTGGTGGCGGCGGCGATAAGGAAGATATCTGGAGGTTGCTGTCTCATATGAAGTTCCCGAAGTCTACTCTAATTCTGTTAATATCGGCGGTGTTTTTAGGCGGTATCGTTTATCTGTTTGAAACCGAGGGCAGACCGCAGCTAGAAGCGGCGAAAAATCAGGAAAATCTGGTTTTTGATTTCCAGGAAAAAGATGTGCAAACTGTTGTTTTAAAAACCCAAAATAAAACTATACAGTTCGATCGAAATCAGCCGCAGCAAAATAATATTTCCGCCACTAAATGGCGAATGAAAATCTTGGAAATTGCCAAGGAAACTGAGACAAAACAAGAATCTGAAGCGAAGGAAAACACTGAATCTGGCGATAACAAAACAACTGCATTGCCTGAAAATAGTACGGTAAATAGTTCTGGCGATAAGAAAGCAAGCGAACGCGATCGAGATACTCAAGTAACACCATCTCCGGAAGCAAAAGCAACAGAGCGGCCAAAAGAAAAGATTGGCACCCAAATGCCAGCTAATGACGCCTATGTGGCTTATTTGCTGGATAAGTTAGTTAAGGCAAAGAGCGAGCGCATCCCCAGCGATCCGCGCATAGATTACGGTTTGAATGAACCTCTAGCGACTGTGGATATAAAGTTAAATAATCAGGTAAATCATCAACTGATTTTAGGTAAGCCTAATTTTAACGATACCTCCTTGTATGCGATCGCCGATCCTCCCAAACAAGTGAAGGAACCGATACAAGTGCTGTTGGTAACTAAGGATTTCGAGTATGCGGTAAATCGACCTTTATCTGAATGGAAACAAGAAGAAAGTCAAAAATAAAAAGTCAAAAGTCAAAAAAAGAGATGAGATAGCATTTCTAGACCTGAGTTAGTGTCTGACGAATCTGCTCTAAAAGTTCCTCCATCGACAAAGAAGCAGGCAAAATTCGCGTGGCGATTTCCCGCAAAGCCAAATCTAGAGACTCTTCCAGACCTGACGACGATTCATCTGTATTTAACTGTTTAGCTAGCACAAGCGTAGGAGGTCTTTGTCCAAACCGTTTGAGAGCAGAGATCTCCTTTATTAATTGGTTTGAGGTTGTTAATTCTGCCAGATCTATTAACAGTAAATCTACACTACGGTGCTGAACTTGCCGCAAAACTTCTTCCCAAGAATGACCTATCACACCTTTAAACCCAGCCGTTTGGAAATATTGGATTAAGACTTGCAGCTTCTCAGTTCGCTTTTTAGTAGCAGCCGCCATATCCAGATTTGTCAGTTGTCGATCTTGTCCGGCTTCTGGGGAAGTGGAACTAGCAGACTCCATACCAGAAGTCACCGTTGGTTGTATAGGGCCAAAAGAAGGAATTAAATCCGGCAAAGTTAAGATATCCACAACTAAAATACTGGGCTTGCAGCTCATACCAGCAGCTACTTGAATCGCCTGTAACAAAGTATTGGGTTCTAATGAAGATCCAGGGGCTGTCAAACAAGGAAATACTTGTAAAGGCAACTTTCCATGTTTACCGCTTACTTGAAGAGCAGCTTTAGCAGTCGCTTCATCCAAAACCACCAAGGGCAAACTTGCCAAGGCTGGGTGTTGGCTCAGCTGTTCCAAGTAAGGTATAGGATCGGAAATTTGGCTTTCGAGTAAGACTACCTGGGGCTGCCAAACCCGCGCTAGAAGTTCGGCTTGATCGAGATCGTCAACTTCTAAAATCCGGTAATTGTATTGATGTAAAAGTTTACTCAAATTGGGGTGAGGGAACGAGGAAGCCTGGTGTGAATTTGCGACTTTCTCGCCCTCCAAATCGCCTGCTGGAGAAGTCTTAAATATTGCCGTGCTAGAAGCCGGCTGGTGAGTCGGCTCGACAGATAAATTAGTTGTTGCGATCGCACTGTTGCGATCCTCTGCTAAATCCCCTGGCGCACGTGTACTAAGCCGCAGAACGATCAAACCGGTCCCGGAAGCTTGACCCTTTTCGGATGCTTGAGGGTGGGCCAAGCTTTCCAAAGTTTGGCGCAAATCATCCAGTTGCACCGGCAAAGTCAAAAAGCTATTAGCTCGCTTACTGTAAGCGTAATTCTTTTCTGCCCTAGTGGCGGTGACGATCACTGGTATGTGTTGAGTTTGGGGAGATGATTTGAGCAAAGTGAGTACATCCCAACCTGAGAGGAGAGGTAGGAGGGGATTGAGGAAAATGGCACAAGGTTGCAACCGTCGCGCTTTTTCTAAAGCTTCCGTACCGGAGCGAGCAATGACGACTCGATAGCCCAACCCCAAAAGCTGGTTTGTTAGTTCTTCGATCGATCGGGGTGTGGTTTCTACGATTAAAACTAAGCGAGATGAAGCTTCTGACTTCTGGTGTGTGGCATAAGAGTTTTGCTGAACAAAATAAGAATTTTGATTTAGAGAATTTTCTTCCCATTCAGAACTCATTGTGGGGAATTCATAAGTATTTCCAGGTGGACTGGGAGGTAGGAGAAGCGTAAACTCGCTACCTGTACCTGGCTTGGAAATAAAAGTAACATCCCCGCCGTGAAGGCGAGCGAGACGCTGGGTTAAAACCAGTCCGAGTCCGGTACCGTCAAACTGACGGGTGAGGGGATTTTCTAGCTGTTGAAATTTTTGAAAGATTAGGTGTTGTTTTTCTTCGGGTATGCCTATCCCTGTATCCCAGACCGTAAAAGCAATCCAGCCTTCCCAGCGGCTGACTTTTAAGCCAAGGTGACCGTTAGGCTCTGTAAATTTAAGCGCGTTGGAGAGCAGATTGACAAGCATTTGACGCAGGCGCAGTTCGTCTGCGATCAAGCTTTCTAAACTGGTTTCGATCGACAGAGTGAAGTTAGGCTCTGGAGTGAGGGCAATGCGTTCTTCTTCTTCTTCTTTGTTTTTTCCCCATACGAGGTGTCGAGCTTGCTCATAAGCTCGATCGCATACATTTTGGATATCCACGGGAGCGAGGGTCAGCTCCAGCTGCCCAGTTTCCATACGGGTAAGATCCAAGATGTCGTTGACGACAGTCATGAGATGGCGAGCGCTCTGATGGATCAGTCGCGCATAGCGGATTTGGCGATCGTTGAGTTCGCCCAGCAAACGATCTTTGAGCAAGCTGGACAAGCCTAAAACCGCTGTGAGAGGAGTTTTTAGTTCGTGACTGATGCAGGCTAAAAATTCATCTTTAAGCCGATTGAGTTGAATGAGATCGGCATTTTTAGCTGCCAGTTCTTTGGCGACTTGCTGCTCGTCCGTAACATCCTGTGCTAGCACGAGCCACAAGTCACCACCGATCGCTTCTGGAGAGCTATTAAATATTTCCGACCCTTTATCCGGCTCAGAGGTCGGCTTACCGTCGATATGTTGTCCCGATTGCTTGGCTCTGAGATCTCCATACTGGATGCCAAATGCTTCGTGTGTAAGCCGCAGAGTTTCTTGTTCCAGCATGGGAATCGAAGGCGCTACCAGGGAGCTATCCATGTTTGCGCCTAAAGTTGCTAAGCAAAAGTTCTCATAACACTTAGTCACTTGAAGCAGCTCTTCTGGTGTACTTTGGGGGGTGCTTTGGCTATCTTGGGACAGATCCTGGCTGGATAAAACGTTGCCCAGAGGGATTTTGATAAATTGCCACGCTCGCTCGGAACCATTTTGCATGGGACAGATACAAATGCAGGTGTTTGGATTTGTACCTAAATGACAAAGTTTAGGGGCAAAGGTGCGATCGTTAGGAGTCGTCGGCTCGTCTGAGTTTCTAGCTGGGGTGGCGATCGGCAAAACCGAAAAATCAAATAAATTTGAGGCTTCGCCAAAGAAATGGTCCCATTCCTCCACTTTGGCATCTTGCCCTGGAGGTGGTGCTTTTGCCAATAGTTCAGCGGCTTCGCGTCTGATCGATTCGGGGTCTTGCAGGGCTCCAAAGTGTTTGCGCCACGCTAAATTTTGGTTTACGGATTCACCGTTGCCTGTTTGCAACATGATGGGTAAGGGCAGTCGTTCCAGCAGTACAATCAGGGGATGAAGGGTTTCCTCTAGGGTAGTGGTGGTGGGGTTGTTTGAGGGGATGCGATCGACAGGCAATCTTGGCGCTGCTGGTTTTTGTGGAGGTTCGGATTCTGCTAATATTTCTGGCGATAAGCGATTGGCCAGGTATTGCAGAAGACGCTGAGTATCCAGCAAGCCCAGAAACTTGCCAGTGGGATCGACTAGAGCCCAGTCAGGGCTGGGAGCAGTTTTATACCTCCGATCTTGCAAATACGGCCAAAATTGTTTGAGAGTAAAATCGGCAGGTAGGGTGGCGACCGGCTCAATGATGGATAGACCGAGATCTAAAATAGGTTGCTGTAAATTAAATTCTGGCGCAATTTGGGGTCGGCGCGATGTCACAGATGCTTTATTTACCGCAGGGCGATCGAACCCATCTTTTCGCTCTACTTCTCCCAGGCTCCTTCCATAAGCTGCACCCGGAAAGGTAGGAGGCAAAGACGGCTCGAAGTCTGCTGTCATTAAAGTCGCTTCTGGGGCACTTTTAAATATTGCCCCCCCAGAAGCCGATTTGGATAAGTTCAAGTAGGGCAGTAGACTGCTCAGGTGCAGTATTCCCATAGGGCGTAGCTGTTCGTTCACCACTACCAAGCTATTTGTGTAACGAGTAGTGGTGGTGCTGGGCTCGCAGTTGTCCTGGCTGAAAATTTCCAGCACTGCTGCGAGGCTCATCCTCTGCGTGCAGATTGGGACGATGGCGATAAATTCTTTCAGGCAGGGGGTAGACATGGGTATGTGCTGTCTGGCTGGCAGTTCAAAATAGCTGAAAGCGCCTCTTTGAGTCCACAGTCCCATGACTTTTACGCCTCAACCGCTCTACATACAGGGTAGGCGGTGCGTCTTTTTCAGGTGGAAGCAATGCCTGTAAGCTAGGCAAATGTTGTTTAACGCAGAGTAGGAGACGCTTAAAGGGTCTACATCATATTATGAGCTCAGTACGAATTTTCCTTCTATTTTGGCAATTACAATTAATGACAATTCAACTAATGTTAGCTTAATGTTAAGCATTGTATTGAGTCCCTTACAGGATGTCTGTCCTGGGGGGGAAGCAATTATACAACGAGTTGATCCCCTTACTTCCAAAAAGCACGTGCGATCGCAACTTTCTATCTGTACTTTCTTGCCTTCTGAGCAATTGGCTCAGTCGCTTGAGCCGTTTTTAAGTGGCGAACGCTATGTGCTGTCTGAATTCCAGTCAAAAGAGGCGTTTTTGAGTTTTGTGACGCAGCGACAACAACAGATCGATTGCCTGATTTTAGAGGATGTCCCAGAGATGTTGACCGTTGTCGAGCAGTTGCACGAGCAAGGTACGCTCTTACCTAGCGTGATTTTAAAGGCGGATATAGAAGAAGTAAGGCTAAGCCCAACATCGGGTGATGAGATTCGCAAATCTACCTTACCCGCAGAAAAGTCAGGGAAAACTTCAGCAGAATTTACTCCAGAGGGGATTGTGAGTTTTTATGATGCGGCGGCGATCGAAGTCTCTCTTAGCGAAATGGATCGCATTGCCGATCGGATTGAGCAAGCGATCGCTCGCTTTCTGGAGCTTTCTTCCCAAGCTCCTTTGTGCGAGACATTCTCATGGGGCGAAAACATCGCCAAACAAAATTTTCTCTTGTCACAGCAACAGCGCTTGGCAGAAAAACTAAGAGAACGATTAGGATACCTGGGAGTGTATTACAAGCGCAATCCCAAACATTTCTTTCGGAATTTTTCAGTTTCCAAAAAACAGGAGTTTCTGGCTCAATTAAAATATGACTACCGCCAGATAGTTCTGAATTACTTTGTACAAGATGCCAACCTAAATCAAAAAATTGATGAATTTGTCAATACAGCTTTCTTTTCTGACATACCGGTTACTCATATTGTGGAAATTCATATGGAGTTAATGGATGATCTTTCCAAGCAACTAAAATTGGAAGGGCGTAACGATGAAGTGCTATTAGATTACAGACTGACGTTAATCGATGTGATAGCTCACTTATGTGAAATGTACCGCCGTTCGCTGCCCAGAGAATCTTAAATTATGGTTCATAGTTCGCGATCCGCAGATTAAGAATGAACGATGAACATGAACAATCAACAATGAACAATGAACAAGTAATAACGATTTATGAGCCCTTTGAAGAAAACCTATGTTCTCAAGCTTTATGTAGCTGGGAACACACCCAATTCTGTCCGAGCATTAAAAATGCTCAAAAATATACTTGAACAAGAGTTTCAAGGCGTTTACGCACTGAAAGTGATTGATGTTCTCAAAAATCCCCAACTGGCAGAAGAAGATAAAATCTTGGCAACTCCTACTCTGGCGAAAATATTACCTCCCCCGGTGCGAAAAATAATTGGCGATCTTTCCGACAGAGAGAAGGTATTGATTGGTTTAGATCTGCTTTACGAAGAATTGCGTGAGGAAGAAGAATTGGGCTTTTAAAAGAATTTTGCCATCAGGCCAATCAAGCCAGCAAAGATAAGGATTTAGCCTTTTAGTTTATGCTCTTAACTTTCATTTTTGACGATCGAAGCAATGAATAAACCCAAAAACCAGACCGAACAAAAACAAGAAACTCTAAAAGTAGGAGTCGAAAAAATCCGTACCCTTATAGAGGGATTTGATGATATAAGTCATGGGGGTTTACCTGTTGGTAGAACAACGTTAGTAAGCGGGACTTCTGGAACTGGAAAAACATTATTAGCCATCCAATTTCTCTATAACGGCATCATTCATTTTGACGATCCGGGAGTCTTTGTTACTTTTGAAGAATCGCCGAACGATATTATCAAAAATGCCTGTAGCTTTGGTTGGGATTTACAACAATTAATCGAGAATGGCAAGCTATTTATTCTAGATGCTTCTCCCGATCCGGAGGGACAAGATGTTGTCGGGAGTTTTGACCTTTCTGCTTTGATTGAACGTCTGCAATACGCCATTCGTAAATACAAAGCTAAACGGGTTTCGATCGACTCGGTGACGGCGGTGTTTCAACAATACGATGCTGCTTCGGTTGTGCGAAGAGAAATCTTTCGCTTGGTGGCGCGTTTAAAGCAAGTTGGCGTGACTACTATTATGACAACCGAAAGGGAGCAAGAATATGGGCCGGTGGCGCGTTTTGGCGTAGAAGAATTTGTGTCGGACAATGTGATAATTGTCCGCAATGTTTTGGAAGGAGAGAGGCGTCGCCGCACGATGGAAATCCTGAAATTGAGAGGTACAACTCATATGAAAGGCGAATATCCTTTCACTATTACTAATGATGGAATTAACATTTTCCCCTTGGGTGCAATGCGATTAACTCAACGTTCTTCTAATGTGAGAGTTTCTTCTGGTGTGAAAACGCTGGACGAAATGTGTGGTGGTGGTTTCTTTAAAGATTCGATTATTTTGGCCACAGGAGCGACGGGTACAGGCAAAACGCTTTTAGTAAGTAAATTTTTGCAAGATGCCTGTATGAGAGGCGAGCGAGCGATGCTATTTGCTTATGAAGAATCTCGCGCTCAGCTATCGCGCAATGCTTACTCATGGGGTATTGATTTTGAGGATTTAGAACAAAAAGATGTGCTAAAAATTATTTGTGCTTATCCGGAATCGGCTGGATTGGAAGACCACTTGCAAATTATTAAATCGGAAATTGCACAATTTAAGCCTTCTCGAATTGCGATCGATTCTTTATCTGCTTTGGCGCGGGGAGTGAGCAATAATGCTTTTAGACAGTTTGTGATTGGCGTAACAGGTTTTGCCAAGCAAGAAGAAATTACCGGCTTTTTTACCAACACCACCGATCAATTTATGGGGTCTCATTCGATTACAGACTCTCATATTTCTACGATTACGGACACAATCATTATGCTCCAGTACGTAGAGATTCGCGGCGAAATGTCTCGCGCTATTAACGTGTTTAAGATGCGGGGTTCTTGGCACGATAAAGGCATCCGCGAGTACACCATCAGCGAAAAAGGCCCCGAAATTAAAGACTCTTTCCGGAACTTTGAACGGATTATCAGCGGTTCTCCCAGTCGCATTAGCGTTGATGAAAAAACAGAACTTTCTCGGATTGTCAAGGGGGTTCAAGGAAAAATTGGGGAAGAGTAAAGCTATTTATTCAAAAAATTAGCATTTGGAATTTGAGATTTTTGATTTTGTCCCACGGGTGAAAAATTTAAAGGGGAAGAGAAAAATAAATTAGCCTTTCCCTTTACTTTTACCTAGATGGGCGTTAGCTTGAGCGAATGAAAAGCAACCAAATAGAGATGGCAGCAAAGAAATGATCTGCCGATCTATGGTTGGACTAAACATCGAACGAGCACGGAGGGATTTGAACCCCCGACACCCAGGACCGGAACCTGGTGCTCTATCCACTGAGCTACGTGCCCTCATTGCTATACGAGTATAGCATTTCTAAGGAAATTAGGGAGGGAGGAGGACTGAGAACAGATCAAATTTTCCACAGCTGGATCAGAAAACGGGGGGCAGGCAAGATAATAATCAACAACAGGCCCAAAGCCAGCAAGCCCCACAAGTCGCGTTTGTTGTCGAGTTCGGAGACATCGTTCAAAGCCGGTTCGTCGTAAATGGGTATTATGTATAGGAAAACAGCCCAATACAAAAAATAGGGCGGAATGATAGTTACTCCCAACAACCACGGCATCAGAGAAGCGGTCAAAAGTAAGAAGCGGGAAATTTGACCGATCGCAGTGGCTTGTTTTTGGCCAAACATGGCATGGACGATGTGACCGCCGTCGAGTTGTCCTACAGGCATCAAATTAAAAGCTGTGACGATCAGGCCCAGGTATCCGGCGACGGCGACGGGATGGAGATCGATCGCTTTATCGGGGGTCAAAGCATTGCCCAGGGCCAACTTACTCAAGAAAGTTAGCAGTAGCGAAGAGCTGGGAATAAAGGCATTGATGTTCAATATGCCTGCTTTTTCCGATATGGGGACGATGGAGGAATTAGCCAAACCCCAAATCAGCAATGGTAAAGTAATCAAAAAACCTGCCAGAGGCCCAGCTATTCCCACATCAAATAAGACTTTGCGATCGGGCGGCAGACTACGCATCTGAATAAACGCCCCAAATGTGCCTGGGAAAAACGGGACGGGGATAAAGTAAGGCAGAGTTGTCCGCAATTTGTAGAAGCGAGAGGCCAAATAATGACCCATTTCGTGGACACCCATAATGGCAATCAGTGCCAAGGCATAGGGCAGTCCTTTCAGCAGTATGGCTGAATTTGATTCTACTGCCTGTCGGGTGACACCTGCTATTTGCGCCCCGACTATGGTTGTGGTATAGAAGGTTGTCGCCAGAAGTACCAAAGCCAAACCCGGTCGGGTCAGAGGTTCGCTGTTACGCTGGGTATTAGATTGAGCTTGGGGATTGGGAACAAGGGCGAAGAAGGGGGTGGAGTTGAAACCTTCTTGAAAGACGATCAGGAAGCGATCGCCAAATTTTGCTTCAATATTCTCCCGGATGGTTTTATAAGCTACATCCGGTTTGGTTCGCAGTTGCCCCTTGCAAATCACGGCTTGGGGTCGATACTCCAGATTTTGCAGGTAATAGATCGTCCAAGGAAAACATTCCCGCAGCTGTGTTTCTTCTTCCTTATTGATGGGGCGTACCTTTAATACCTGACCGTCTGGGTTGGCGGTCTGTTCTGGGGTAGGGGTATCGGAGTTTTGAGTTGCTGGTGGGGTTAGGTCTTTACGCCCCAACAGAATCAGCCAGCAGTACAAAATGACGCTGATTAAAAATACGCCCATCGTCAGGGCGACTGGCATAGGCTTATTCTGGCCATAGACCAATGTCCACCCAAGCCATACCAATGGCGATGTCATCATCACCAACCAGAGTATCCAGGCTGGTGTTTTAGTAATACTGGCAACGCTACGCTGGACAATGAAGTAGGTAGCCAGTCCCAATAGTATAAGCAACAATACACTCATGTTATGCCCAAACAACCACGGGCTGTCTTGGACACGATTTTTGCCTTTCCACCCAATCGAGATACGTTGGGAGCAACAGCCTATCTTATTGTAGAAAACGAAACCAATATTCTGGTTGATTGTCCGGCTTGGGACGAGGAAAATCAGAAATTTTTACAGGAACGCGGTGGGGTATCGTGGCTGTTTATCACTCACCGAGGCGGTATTGGTAAGGCGCGAGAAATTCAGCAGGCTTTTGGCTGTCGGGTTTCGATCCAAGAACAGGAAGCTTATTTATTGCCTAAATTAGATGTAACGACATTTCGGCAAGAGTTGGCCCTCACTCCTCAAACGCAAGCGATCTGGACAAGCGGACACTCTCCCGGTTCTGCTTGTCTTTATTACAGCGCTTTGGGTGGGGTGTTGTTCGCGGGGCGTCATTTATTGCCGGACAAGGAAGGCGTACCTGTACCTCTGCGAACTTCTAAAACTTTTCATTGGCCGCGACAAATTCGCAGCGTGCAGTTATTGCGCGATCGCTTTTCGCCTGAGACTCTCAATTATATCTGTCCCGGTGGGAATACAGGATTTTTGCGGGGCAAAGGGGCGATCGATCGAGCTTACCAGCACTTGGCTAGTTTGGATTTAGATGCTTTACTTTTGGCTAAAGCTGTGCTTTAAGGCGATAGGAGAAAACTGGTTTCTTGAAGAAACCGGTTTTCTTTGTGAAAAATTATCAACTCGCAGCAACTTTGAAACGAGATATCTCGCAGCGTAAACCTTGATCTGCGTCTTTTAATTGTCCGATCGAATTGTTAATCTCGCGCAAAGATTCGGCAGTTTGCGAGGAAGCTTCGCTCAATTGCACCATTGCACCCCTAATTTGCTCTGCTCCTTGCGATTGAGATTCCATACGTTTACTCACTGCTTGAAAGCGGGGAGTTAAGTCTTGCACTTGTTCGATAATGGAACCTAATTTAGTGCTAATCTCATGCACAACTGCGACGCTTTGTTTAACTTGATGAGTGAACTTATCCATTTCCGTCACACCGGTGTTGACCGCTATTTGCATTTCTTCGACCGTATTTTCGATTTCCAGGGTAGCGACTGCTGTTCGATCGGCTAGGCGGCGGATTTCTCTAGCTACGACAGCAAATCCCGCTCCATACTCACCTGCTTTTTCCGCTTCAATTGCCGCATTCAGGGAAAGTAAATTAGTTTGATCTGCTACTTTGGCGATCGTGTTGACGATATTGTTGATGTTATTAGCTTTGACACCGATCGCTCCCAGCTTCGTCGAGATAGTATCGGTGGCTTCTACTAATTTATACATAGTTTTTTCCATCTGTATCAAGTCTTTTTGGCTGTCATCAGCTGAGTTAGCTGTTGTTTGCGCGTGGCGGTCAACTTCATCCATCGCCTTTACTAGGGATGCGGAGGTGACAACAATTTGCTTAGCTGTAGCAGCGACTTGATTGGTAGAAGCTAGCTGTTCTGTCATTGTTCCTTCTAGTTGCTTACCCGAAGCAGCTATTCCGGTAGCGGCGGTGGTGATTTGAATCGCCGATTGCTGTACCTGAAGGATTAAGGCATTCAAATTTTTAGTCATTATTTGAAAAGTCGCCAGTAACACCCCTATTTCATCTTGGCTATCTGTAACTGGCACTAAAGTTGTGAGATCGCCAGCACCAACTTTTTGGGCACTATTGGCTAAACGCTGTAGGGAATTGGAGAAGGTTGCTGCGATGGGAATGGCGGCTAAACCGGCTAATAAGGCAATTCCTGCGCCGAGTCCCCAAGCAGCAAATCTCAAGATATTCAAGTTCTTTTCTACTTCAATTGTGGGTTCACCTACATAAGCAATCCCAACAGGTTGTGCTGTCGCTGGATTGAGTTGTTCTTGATGGTCATATATGGGACTGTAGCCGGTGATATAGTCAATTCCGATAATATTGGTTGCGCCAATAAAAACTTGTTTTTGATGCAAAACTTTTGTTGCTACTTCGCGAGCAACTCGCGTTCCGATCGCTCTGGTTGTTTTATCGGTATAGGGAACATTTGTGCTGATTCGCCAATCTTGGGCGAACAGGGTAGCGGTACTGACGCCTACTTCTTTTTTGAGACGATCGACTATTTCAAAGTTCCGATTGAGCAGCGTACCGACAATCGCAGTTCCCCATAATTTTCCTTCTATCTCTATCGGGTGAACTGCTACGATCGCTAAGCCTATTTTACCATCATCAATATTATATGTTCCTTGGGGAAAAGGTTGCTTTGGTTGCGGCAATCCTTCGATTTTCTGCGCTCTTATGCCAATATTTGCTTGTTGTTCTAAGCCTAAGCGTTTTAGCCACTCGCTTTTTAACAATTCGGCTCCAGCGAGAGGACGGCGAGAGTTAAACGCATTTTGGACGATGGGAATATCACCCAGGTTAATACCGATTGGCAAAGATACGGCACTATATACAGTTTTTTGTAACTGTTCTTTCGGTAATAGTGGATAGTTAGAAAAATCTTCGGCAACCTGTTGAATATACTGAGCAACTGTTTTACCTTGACTATCTGCAATCAAGTAAAAACTATTATCTGGCTCGATGCCAACATAATTAGATAATAGTTTGCCTAGAGTTGCCTGCTGCTGGGGCTTGCTGAAATCTCCTGGCTGAGATTCTACAAAAATTGCTAAATTTCGGGCTTCTAAAGCTACTTTTTTTTGTTTGTCATTAAGCTGACTTTCCAGGGTGTTTAATTGAATGTTTAAAGTTGCTTGTAAATTTTGAAACAATTGCGTTTGTGCAAAACTGAGAATACCTTGAGTTACAACAACTGTAGGCACAATAGCTCCTGATATCAAGAGCAGACTCATTTTCCTGCGGAAACTTAAGTTATTCCAACCCTGACCCAGTTTCTGAACCATAAATCACAGTTTGTCTCTAAAAACGATAGTATCTCTATCAAAACATAGACTGTCGAATGGACTTATGTAAAGATGCGATCGCAAGGTTGGTGTGAGAAGCATTGCTAAACTCACATCTTGTGCTGGGGTTAGAAACCGGATTTCTTCCTTCTTGAAGCCAAGAACCTAGATCTTTTTTCGTTAAGAAACCCGGTTTCTCAAGTCTTGTTAAGAATCACAATCAAGTGGGATTGATAAAATCCAAAATGGGATTAGCCATCCAATTTACACCTACTCGCAATTGATGATCTAAATTTGGCATTCGATACAAATAAATGAGACGACGGAGGAGGTATGCTAATTGTCCTTCTAATTGCACTCCCATACCGCTGAGAGTGGCGTTATCTGTTCCCAATGTGAGCATTTCTCCTAAATTTTGATAGCGGAAGGGAAGTAAGGGACGACCTGTAAGGGAAGCCCAAATATTCCAGGCGGTAAAATCGGATTGTTGGAATGCTGCTTGTGCTGAGGAGGGTACTTGCTGACCTTCTGCATCCTGACAATCTGCTAAATCTCCCAATACAAATATTTCTGGACGATCGACAGCTTGCAGGGTAGGTGTAGTGGTAAGTTGACCGCGCTGATTTTGTTTGAGGGGAAGATTTCGCACGATCGCACTTGCCTGCATTCCGGCTGTCCATATGACCAATTCGGCGGGAATTGTATCTACCTGTCCTTTATACAGCAGGGAAATACTATCTGGACTAACCGATTCGATTGTGGTTTCTAAATCTATCCAGATATCTTTTTCGTCCAAAACTCTGCGTGCAGTTTCGCGGTTATATTCTGGGGATGTCCGCAAAATGCGATCGCTTTGTTCGATTATCCGAAATCTTCCTCTCTCTCCCAGTCTATCTGCCAGTTTGCAAGCTAATTCGACCCCGCAATAACCGCCGCCGACGATCGCTACCCGTATTTTATCTGTTTCCTGCGCTTCCAATACTCGCAGTCTTTCTTCCAAACGATAGGCGTCGGTAAGGGTGCGGAAGGGAAAGGCATAGGATGCAGCACCAGGCACTATATCGATCGGCGAAGCGCCACCTAATGCCAAGACAAGGCGATCGTAGGGTATTTCTGGCTCATCCTGCCATTGAATCCGGCGCTGTTCGGTATTAATGTCAGTTACAACTCCTTGACAAAATCGCACGTCTGTGTTTTGCAATATTTCTGCAAAGGATGGGGCAATTTCCCAAGTTTGCAGCTCGCCGGTGAGGATTTCGTAGAGGAGGGGAGTGAAGAGGAAGCGATCGCTCTTGTCCACCAGCACAATTTCCGGTTTTTCCGTTGCCTCCCACGGTAGCGTATCCAATCGCAGGGCTGTGTAGAGACCGCCAAAGCCTCCACCGAGTATACATATGCGTGCAGGTTGTTGGGTCATGGTTAAATGTGCTGGAGTCGTTGCAGAGGAACTTTCTTCAGGATAGCAAGCCGTAGTAGTGTAGATTCCATCACAAGGGAATAGTCTTATGTCACCGACAAGTTCTGAGCTTTCGTTTAAATTTCGCTTTGTAGAGAATGGTAACGCGCAGGGACTTTTTTCTCAAAAAGCGATCGCTACTGACCGCGAAATAATTTTAGGTACAACAACTACTTTGTTTTACGAACAGATTACCGATACTATTGTGCGCGACAAAAGGTTAGTTATCGTCTGCGATTCTCCTCTTTCTGGAGAGATTGAAGCAAGTTCTAATTCGGTCAATAATTATGTTTACGTTTTGGAAGTTTATAATGTCAATACTCGGAATTTGAAAAAGCATATTGACCAAATATCTTCTCGTAAAAGGACGGACAATAATAAATCTTTCCTCCGGGAATCGGGTCAATATCATCTCTTCCGCAGTGCAACTTGTCCGGAATGTCAGTCAACTATCGATCTATCCGACCACCAGCGCACATCTTATATTTATTGTCGCTTTTGCCAAAGTATATTTAAGGAAAATCAGCCTGCGATAACGAAAGGTGACAAGTATTGCCTTTGCGATGAATGCCAAATGTTTAATCGCGTGCAAAGCTATACAGAGTTTTACTTTTACTTTCTTTTGTTTGTATATGGTTTTTATGCCAAACACCGTTATGTTTGCGATAATTGTGCAAATTCGATATTTTGGAAAACTTTCTGGTTAAACTTAATTTTTTTGATTGGCGTTCCTACTTCTGTTTGGGTAAAAATTAAGTCTTCGATCGGACGCGATCGCTATTTGCGTCAGCTGCCAAAAGCTAATGCCATTTCTCTCAAAGGTAAGTACCAAAAAGCAGAACATCTTTACAATCAGATGTATCAACAATATCCAGAACATCCCGGTTTATTGATGAATGAAGGTTTAGGTCATCTGATTGGAAATAATGTGACAACGGCGATGCGTTGTTTTGAGCGATCGCTGAGGTCTTGCGGTAATTATTATCCTGCGATCGGATTGCTCCACAAGTTGCAAGAGTCCGATCCAGAAAGATAACAAAGCTTTCTATTATCTCCTATAGCCTTTTACTTCGATTAATCTCCTATCGTTCTTTTAACTAGGATAGCTACCAAAAGCCCAGTTAGAAGATATCCGGTTGCAGTTTCTATCGCCACAAGTATTTTGCCCAAAATTGAAATAGGCTGGATGTCGGTACTTGATGTTGTAAATGTCATCATCGAAAAGTAAAGATTATCCCAGAAACTAAGAGAA
This sequence comes from Aerosakkonema funiforme FACHB-1375, assembly GCF_014696265.1. Lineage (GTDB taxonomy): Bacteria > Cyanobacteriota > Cyanobacteriia > Cyanobacteriales > Aerosakkonemataceae > Aerosakkonema > Aerosakkonema funiforme_A. The sequence goes on from NZ_JACJPW010000026.1 coordinate 47,910, forward strand.
TTAGCAGAGCCTATTTTAGCCAAAGAACCAGGTAAAACAGTATAAGCTAAACTGAAAACTAAGATAACGATCGCACATGATAGGAAGAACCTCGGAAAAGAACGTCCATAGTCGCAAGTATTTTTCAGTACAAAAGCTAAAATAGGGCGTTTCTTTTCCAGGTTAATAATCCTTGCTTGACCGAGTGCTAAGTCTTGTAACAATGCGGCTAGAGTGAAATTAATGGCGCTTAAATTTACACCAGTAAAGCTAGTTCTATTGTCAAAGTCAACATTGTCAAGAAATACGCCATCCATAATAGACCAGTCAAAGCAAGTTCCCTTGATATTAGCTTCGGAAAGGTAACTGTCCGTTAGGTTACTATTTTTTAACATCGCATTTTCAAGATTGGCAGCGTACAAGTCAACTTTATTTAAGTCAACCCCACTTAAATTTTCTTTGGGTAAAATTATACCACGTAGATCGGTATGACCGTAGAATTTGCCCACAAGGTTATCTAAAATGTTCCTATCAAAGTTACTGGTTTTCCATCGAGACAGGATATCCTGACCAGATGTGGTCTTCCATCTATTCTTTAATTGTTCTTTAGTAAGCTTAGCCGCTAAGTTATAATCCGGGTTTCCTTTTTGTAAATCTACTCCCGGCAGTATAAAAAATTCCGGATTTACTTGTCGAGATTGCACGATATCCTCCCAATAATAAGATATATTTTCCAGTCAATCTGCCTAGCCAACTATGCCAAATTATCATATTATCCTGTAACAGTGTACTTTTTTCTAAAATAGAACATTCTTAATTTTTGATGAAAGCCGATCTTACCAAATAACTCGATCTTTCAGTTTTTCCAGTAAACTCGGCCCGACTCCTGGCACATTGTCAAGGTCTTGTAAAGAAGTGAAAGGTTTCTGTTCACGCGCCTGAATAATTTGCTGTGCTAATTTTGGCCCTACTCCTGGCAGCGTTTCTAATTCTGCTTGGGTAGCAGTATTGAGATTGACTTTCTTAATTATCGAATTTTCGCTAATTTTAGGTGTAGCCAAACTTGTCGGCGCAGCAGATGCAGAAGCTGCTTTTATTTGCGGACATTGTTTTTGTTGCGCCTCAATTTTGCGCTTGATTCCATCCGGTAAACCTAAAATTGAATTAGCGTAAAGTCGCTCAAATTCTCGTTGATAATGGGCGGCTACGGTGCGACTTTCGATTACTAAAACTGTTTCATCATTATTATTGTTGGCTGCTGCTGACCAATTGTGCGACCCGGTAATCGCAGTTTGACCGTCCACAACACCAAATTTGTGATGTAACAAATCGCCTTTTCGCAGTTGAGGAATGCCAACAGTGGTAATGGGATTTTGCCAAGGACGATTATCGACTTCGTATTTACAATCATTAATCAAAGCGACGCCCATCATATCCAGCGCTTCGCTATAACTGCGATATGCAAAATCCGGATCTATTAAAGCTCGTATTTTTATGCCGCGTTGATTTTCGGTTTCTAAGATATTGACCAGGCGCTGTTCGGAAAATACAAACAATGCCATGTCTACGGACTGGGTAGCTGTGTTTAATGTTTTACCAATTAAACCGTTGCTAGTTTGTTCCCAAGGTACTGTTGCTGATGTGGGGGAAAATTGGACTGAGATTATAGCGGTTCCTAGTGTAAATTGACTGGGCGATCGCAATGTTTTTTTGATGCCAAATTTGCTATCGGGTTGACCGCCTGGGCCATCACCCCACATGATGTTAAATTCTTCGGTAAAAAGACTTGCTAATTGCGGACTTTCTATTTTGAGAAGGTTGTTGGCATTGCCCAAACTGTTGGGATGAGTGAAATCGCCGTGAATGTCAGATGTGGTGAAGTTAGCGGAAGTAATAATTAGATTTTGACCGTCAATAACGACAAATTTGTGGTGCATTAAACCGCTGCCTTTGGAACCATCAGCGGTATCATCAATTATGGGGATATTGGCATTTTGCAACATGACGATCGCATCGCCGCGATCGATTTCATCTGGACTGAGTTTATTATCGCCATTTTGGTCTACTAATTTGAGGAATTCATTGTAGCGCGATCGCTCCCTTTCCGGCAGTTTCGCCACTTCATCTGGTGTAAACTTACTCCAGGGACGGCTGTAAGTATTCTCCAAAATAACTCTAACCTTGACTCCTGTTTTTTGGCGATCGACCAACGCCTTGGCGATATTCGGCAAGCGTAACTCCTGAACCGCCACATCTACCGTAGATTTAGCACTTGCAATAGAATCGATAATAAGCTGTTCCAGGTTATCACCAAGGCGCGTTTGCTTGCGGTAAGGTTCTCTGTAAGAACTTGACTCGGAGTGGTTGAAGTAAACCTCGATAAAGGGGTCTTGGGGTAGGGGAGTCAGTTGCTGAATTTGCGGTTGAGCCCGTTGACAAGCAGCTAGGGTAAGTGCTAATAAAATCGATGCTGCTTGTCTGAGGGTGGTTTTAAGCAAATTAATGTTCATAAGTCAATAGCCAACAGCCCTCTATTTTCAGACCTTACGAGACAAGCAACTGATTCCGTCGCAAGAAGCTATGAGCTTTCTTGCTAAAATTCTGTAATCTAAAGTTTATACCTTGAGATCTTTTGGCTACAAACAAAGTTCCCCGTACTGTCAATTATTTTGAGGGGCGGAAACTCCCAGAAGGTAGCAGGACTAAACAGCCGAAGCGATCGCGCTAACTAAAGGATGGCTCCTGCAAGGCTACTCTCTTTGTTAGCCGGCAGCAACTAGAAGTGCCCCTAGTTCTGGCGGGTACGTAGCCAATTTGCCGCATTTGAGTGGATGTATTCATCTCAATCCACACTTCTGTTATGCCTAGAAGAAAAAAGCTATTTCCATGCGGCCATAAGGGCTACGGTCAAGCGTGCCATCTGTGTGCCCAAAAAAAAGCCGTACTGGAACAAAAAAAACAGCTAAAACACGAGTGGGAGTCCACCTTTGACCGCGACCCGATCGATCTGCGGGATCTGCCCATTCATGTGGTGGTCAAGGCACGCACTGTGATTGCTGCTTTACAAGAACAAAAGCATTACACAGAATTTGGCGGCAAGCGGCTGCGGCACGATCGTTTTATTATCAGTATTCCCATTACCCGCAACTACCGGATGCTCTGTCGGGACTGCGGTAATATACTAATTCCCCAAGCAGTTTTGTCCCACGAGGACTACAATGTCCGCAAACCGGGAAGTTAGTCGAAAGTCAAAAGTCAGAAGTTCCTCAGTCAAAATTCAACTGTTACAGGTTAGTTGTTAGTTGTCAGACCTTGGCGGATTATGCTGAAAGTAGAGCCTCTCTCTGCCGCGACCTCTAACGGTTAAAGATTATGCAAATATATCTAGATTACAGCGCTACAACACCGACCCGCCCAGAGGCGATCGCAGCGATGCAAGCAGTCCTCACCCAAGAGTGGGGTAATCCCTCCAGCTTGCACGAGTGGGGTCAACGGGCAGCAACTATGTTAGAACAAGCCAGAATGCAGGTGGCTGGGCTAATTAACGCGCCGGCGGAGTCGATCGTATTTACTTCTGGCGGTACGGAGGCAAATAACCTGGCAATTATGGGTGTGGCTCGATGTTACACCAAACCTCAGCATATTATCATTTCCAGTGTTGAGCATTCAGCGGTGGCAGAACCTGTCCGCTGGCTGGAACAATGGGGTTGGCAAGTGACGCGCTTGCCGGTGGATAAGTGGGGAAGAGTCAGCGAAAACGACTTGGAGAACGCCCTGCAAGCTAATACGGTGTTAGTTTCGATTATCCACGGTCAAAGCGAAGTTGGCACGCTGCAACCGATCGAAGGTTTGGGAAATATTCTCCGCGATCGCGGTGTGCTATTTCACACAGATGCTGTGCAGGTAGCTGGGCGTTTGCCTCTCGATGTGCAAAAGTTACCTGTAGATTTACTTTCCCTTTCCAGTCACAAAATTTATGGCCCACAAGGAGCGGGGGCGCTTTATATCCGTCCGGGTGTCAAGTTAGTTCCTTTGCTGGGCGGTGGGGGACAAGAAATGCGACTGCGTTCCGGAACTCAGGCTGTGCCAATTATTGCCGGTTTTGGTATGGCTGCGGAACTGGCAGCGCAAGAAATGGCAGTGGAAACGCCAAGGTCGATCGAGTTGCGCGATCGTCTTTTCGACCTACTTGCCGATACGCCCAGTCTGACTCCCACAGGGCATCGCTGGCACCGTTTGCCTCACCACGTCAGTTTCTGTTTGCCAGATGCCGATGGTGAAAAGCTCAGCGGTAAAACTCTCGTGCGACACCTCAACTTGGCCGGTATTGGCATTAGCGCTGGTGCTGCTTGCAACAGCGGTAAAATTACCCCCAGTCCGGTGCTGTTGGCAATGGGTTACAGTTCTGCCGCCGCCAAATCTGGTATTCGCCTCAGCTTGGGTCGCCACACGACCGCAGCGGATATAGATTGGACGGCAATGGTGCTGAAGCAAGTTTTGGCACGTTTGATGCCAAAGGTAGCATTATCCGGTTGTTAAGGGCAGATGCAGATGGTTTCAACGATGCGGTTACAATTGTCCTTCTGCCAACAATTGCTCAAACTCTTGCACCGAATCGATCGTAATAGCGCGTTTAAGCAGTTGTTTCAAAAGCCCTAGATCGTCGATCGCAAAAATGCTATTTTTTAAGGTATCTGGCACAGTTGAAAACCGCGTTTCCAGCACTTCAATTACATCCTCGCGAGACGTTTGCAAGCGACCCTGCTGTATACCATCCCGTTCAAAACTGGTAATGTATGACATTCGCCTTTCCTCCTCTATTCGCCTGATTTCAGTTTTAAACTCTTGCTGAACTGCTGCCGGTAATGCCATTATCCATTCGATGAACCGGAACAGCTCCAAAATCTGATTTCTACTATAGCCGCGCTCGTAGAGTCGCCGCACTAATCTCAATTTAGACTGAAAACGGCGCTGTAGATCGCTGCGGGTTGCTTGAGTTTCCAGATGTGCGGCGATAATGGTGGCAAAAGGATTGGTGCTTTCCTCTAGGGTAGCGGCTGCATAGTCGAGCAGTTTCACGACCGGAAACTGTAAACTGCTTTGAAATCCCCATCGACTATAACTATAGCCTGTCGGTCGCCAATTGGTGTTTTCGTCTCCCAATACGGCAAAGCTGAATACTTTTTGCCGATAGCGATCGAATAACCGATGATTGTAAATGTACATTCGTTCGGAAAAGTCTGACTGCTCTTGTCCTTGGATTTCGACGTGAATTAACACTATCGCCTCTTCGCCGGAGTTGAGCCATACTTTTACCAGCTTATCTGCTAAACGCCTGCCTGTCTCGGCATCGCGAATGACTTCTTGCAATTCCGTGTCTAGCGTTTCATAACCTCTTTGCCAATCAATATCTCTGTGAGTATCTGGAAAACAAAAAGCCATAAATGGCTCAAAATATACGGTTAGCGCTTCTTTCCAAGCACTGTCGTAATCCGATCGCACTTCATCTTCCATCCAGTATCTCCTCCTGTTGCATAATAAAACCTCGGCAAAGTTACCATAATTATTAAAATTTAAAACAAAGTCAACTGGACAAATTCATCTGATGAATTGGACTTTATCAAACGCGGAAAAACTCTCCCTTCTTCCTTCAAGCCACCCAGACGATTAATATTTTCAATTATTGTCGGTAGGCAATACTCAGACATTTTTTCTTGGATGTGATAGGTATTAAATCGCAACGTATGCCAACCATTTGTTTGTAAGTCGTTGTCTCGCTCATTATCTAAATGAATACGCTCTTTATCGGCGTGCCAAGTATCGCCGTCAGTTTCAATGTTGATTTTGCCGTAAGTACAGTAAATGGCAAAGTCGAGAGCGTAGGTGGAATTTTTAACTGTCACAAACTCTTGACGTTCGGCATTGATATCCAGTCGTTTAAACTCTGCCCACAGCCTATCTTCCAGTGGACTTTCGTCGTATAAGTCGTTGATTTCCTCTGCTTTCCTAAACTTTTCCAGGGTAGTTGAGATAAAGACAATGCGCCTATATCGTCGGCTAATAATTGGTGCTGGTAAACGTTCCAGTGGTGATAATTCAAGTTTGTAATAACGTTGCTGGCTCTTTTTGTCTTTTGGTAAATTGGGAAACAATTCCCAGCGAAAAACTGCCCGAATTTGCTCAACTTGCGCGTAGTAACGTACTGTATGAGCTTGTTTGCCAAATACTTTGGTTTGGTAGAAAGCTAACCATGTGGGAGGCCAACGCTTTTTGAGAAGTTTATCTGCATTGAGCGTGGGAATTCTGTACCAATGTCGGTCACGGGCAATTTCCATGTCCAGCCGACTGTTCATAATCGCAACTAATAGTTCGCTGTCTGATGTCATATCAATTTCACTTTGATTTTATAGCAATGTATTGGGGAGGATTATACCTTCTTTTGGCATAGATTAACGATCGGGGGAAGGAGAGCCTTCTAAACCGCTTTCCCTGGTTAAACCTGGGAACGAGACTCGAGCGGGAATAGCAGGCAAAACTTGCAAATTTAAGACCATCGTTTCGCGATGGCGAATAGTATTAATTGCCACTTCCCAAGCAAAGGTAAAGGATTGGAATGATTCTTGGGTAATGCGATCGTTATCCAAATCTTCGACAACTTTGCGGAAAATTTCAAATAAATTTTGCCGCAGTTGTTCTAATTGTTCTAAGTTGCAGGTGTTGCGTGCTTGTTCGAGAATATCTAGGATATCCAGGTTGTACTTATCGAAGCGGTTCTTTTGTTTGGCAAGCAAACGCGATCGCCACGAGAAAATCCAAGAGGCAACCAGCGATCCCATTGAGATAAGCAAAGCCAGTACGTCAGCATTTGATGACAGAAAATCTGGCTTTTCTCGGTCGTAGTAAGCTTGGGCACCGGGATGTAGAGGTAAGCCAAGACTTTGACCTACGCCCGGTTGACTAATTGTTGCTGCTTTTGGCTCCAACTTGACTAAATCGTGACGATATTCATAGATAATAGTAGTAAGGGAACGAATAATTTTTGGCTCGATATCTTGACGAGTTATGAGTGCCGCTCCCACTCCCACAACGGGCATATTTTGACTGGGGACGGGAGGATCGGCTTTGTAAGTTCCCTTGGGAATTGTGCCTTCTTCCAAATAAGGAAGAGAAATTCTGATCGCTGCCGCTTGATCGATCGGCACCATCCTGCCAGGAATAGTTTGGATTAATTCTCTTGTCCAGCGATTACCTACTGGTAAGCTGCGAAAAACTGCATCAACTTCTCCTTTTTTGAAGGCTAACAATGCTTTTTCCGGGCTTAATGCCACATATTGCAAATCGTTTGGCTTTAAGTTGTAATGTTTGGCTAAAAGCCAAAAGGCGTCAAAAGAACCGCTGCCTTTAGGCATGAGGGCAATTCGTTTGCCTTTAAGATCGGGTACGCTTTGGATAGCAGATTTCTGAGAAACAACTAGATGAAACAACTCCGGATACAGTAAACTAATCGCACGTGCGGATGCAGGCGCTGGGGTATCGCTTTGGACGATCGCCAGTTCTACTTTTCGCTTCTCCAAGAGTTGCATATTTTCCAGAGAGCCGTTTGTTTCTATAATGTTGAGTTGGATCTGCGGTTGATGTCTGGCAATCACCTGCTGCATTGCTTGTGCAAAGCGGTAAGCTTCACCTGTCTTATTCCCAGTCGCAACAGTCAGGTGGATAACTCGATGGTTTTCTTTGGCTAATCTCCAGGCAAATCCCCCGAACGCTACCAAGCTCAAGAGTGCGATCGAAATCACGATTTTGCGTCCTTGCAATTTTCTATCTCCTTGGCAATCGTTATGCCTGATACTATTGTTTAGCACTTAATCTAAAATCTAAAATCCGTTTACTATGGCAGAACTTCCCAATACCCTAGAAGAGGCGATCGCGCAATCTCGCCAAGCAACGCTTGCGGCGATCGCAGATGGTTACACTCGGCTGCAAGTTGAGTTACTTTTCCCGGAAATCGCACTGCAAGCGCAGTCGATCGCCAAGCAATTTATCGAAGTTTTTGAAGATCGCATTGGACAAGTAAAAATGTTCTTTCCCGATGCCGGTGCGGCTGCCCTCGCCCGTCGCGATTGGGGAGAGGTACCTTTTAAAATACAAGATATCGGCATGGGCAGAACCCCCATTGAAAATAAAATTCAACCGGAAGATGAAATATTTTTGCTGGTTAACCTCAGTTCGGTGGAGGTGGCAGAAGTAGAAAAGCTGTGCAATGCAGTGGGCGATCGTCCGGTAATTTTACTAATCCCTCATTTGGAAGATGCGGGTACTGTCGGTATTGGCTACGCTGGGCGTCAGCTGCGGGAACGCTTCCTCAATACTTTGCAATCTTGCTATTATGTCAGACCTCTACAAGGCGCAGCTGTATTTCGCTGCTATCCCGGGCCTTGGCAAGTTTGGTTGGAGGTGGGCGACAATTACAATCTCATTGCAGAATTGCCTCAAAAACCGGTTGGTGAGGAAGTCGATCGAATTATATTTGATGCAATTGGCCCTACCGATAGCGATACAGCTGAGACCCCGCGTCCCAAAAAGCCGGGATTTTTCACTAATATGCAGCGCTTCCTACGCGCTTTGAATCGATAGAGGATCGACAAAGGTAATTGCAGATTTCAAATTTAAATCTGCAATTATTTAATTTGCAATTTTAACCACCACCAACTACCCATTTGACGTAAATGCGATCGCATCTTGCCGCCTCTATCCCAGATGTCCGTTGATACCCGCTGCTTTCATACAGCTGTACCGCTTCTTTTAAGATGCTGGCCGTTTGAATCCAAATTTGTTGAAAGCCTCTAGCTGCGATCGCGCTTTCCAGCTGTTGTAATAAAAATTTTCCCAGTCCTTGTCTCCGCACAGACGGCAACAGATACATTTTGCGAATTTCTACAGCGTGCTTTCCCCGCTGGATGGGATAGTAAGCCGCAGTTCCCACTAGCTGCCCGTCCCGTTCCACCACCCAGAACTCTCCCCCAGTCGCCAGATAAAAGTTTTCTATTTGCAAGACATCCCTGTCTGCGTCCCCTGGTTGCCAAGGCAAGCCGTACTCTGTTAAAACAGAATGGATGAGAGCGGCAACATGAGTGCGATCGGCCTCTGACCAGGAACGAATTACAAAATCGCGATAGTGAATTTTCACCTGACAAATTCTTCTTTTACTTCCACAGTTATAGATTTTAATAGTAACCGCTCGTTCGGAACATTTTTCTCTTCTATTGCGTCTTTAATTATTTTTTATGTACTATTCTGACAGTACACTTTTATTCAAGTACGCAATTTTACTTAAGCAACTTATCAGCAATTTTACTGAAATTAAAAATATATATTTTATTTAATTAAATAATGATATTCTAGTTTAGATTGCATATCTTTAGGTAGATGTAAAATTAACTATCTGTTCGGCAAAATAGGAATCTGTAACTTTAAAGTCAAAAAGGTAGAGGAGAAGGAGATAAACTAATATGATAAAAGTTAACTTCAAAAAAGTTCTCTCAAGAAAAGAAATTCTACCTGTTATAAATGGCATTGTCAAAGCTATTGAAAGTTCGCTCGTAATTCAAGATGCAGAAGGCAACATCCTGGTAGGGGTTGCAAGTGAAAAAAAATTATTAGGTAAATATCCAGTAGAACTTTCTGGAGAAACGATCGGATGGGTAAGCGGGTCAGAAAAAGCTGCTGCCGTAGCCGCTCTTATATCCTATGTAGCGAATAAAGAACTAGAAAAGAAAAACTTGGCTAATGAATTAATTGAGCGATATAGAGAAATCACATTTTTATACGAAATTTCCCAAAAAATCAGCGCTACCTTAGACCTCAAAGAAGTTGCCAAATTAGTGATTGATGAAGCTAGAGAACTTATCCAAGCAACTAGCGGCTCTCTCATGCTACTTAATACCAGCACGGACAGGCTGGAAGCAATCGCAGCATTTAATCAAGAATGCCAATCAAAATCGACCTTAAACTTGGGTGATGGGATAGTTGGTAATGTAGTGATGACAGGCAGAGGAGAGATAGTCAACGATGTTTTATCCGATCCCAGATTCGTTCCAACTCAAGAGCAAGTTAGTTCTCTGATTTGCGTACCTTTGAAAACAAAAGATAAAGTAATTGGTGCGATCGAAATCAGCAGTAACACACCCGTCGCTTATACAGCAGCAGACCTGAAACTGCTCACTATGCTTGCTTCGCAAGCAGGCGCGGCGATTGAAAACGCGCTCCTCCACGAACACCAGCTACAGGAAAGCCGCCGAGAAGCTTTACTTTTTCGTTTGGCTTGTCAAATCCGTCAGTCGCTGAACTTAGATAAAATCTTAGAAACAGCGGTGAACGAGATCCGCAGTCTTCTGCAAATCGATCGCTGCCAATTCATTTGGTATCGACCGGAAAAAGAAAAATTAATTCATCCTAACTTTGCGGATACATCAAGAATGCTTGATGCTTCGGATAACTGGGAAATTTTCAAAGAAGCCAAAAATCCCGAGCTGCCGAGTTTAGTTGGTTACTACTCGGCGGCGGATATTGGTTGTTTTACACAGCAACTTCTGAACATGGAAATGGTTTGGGCAGATGATGTCAGAACGATCGCAGATCCGGTAATGCGAGAGTTTTTTGTAGAACGGGAATTTGTGTCTTTATTCGCACTGCCGATTCAAACTCGCTCTGGAGCCATAGGAGCCATTTGCTGCGGTACGAATACAGAAGTGCGATCGTGGAGTGAGTGCGAGGTGGAGCTGTTGCAGGCTGTAGCTACTCAACTGGCGATCGCCCTCGACCAAGCCGAACTATACCATCAAGCTGCCACCGCTGCCTCAGATGCTCAAACCCAAGCTCAACAGCTGCAACAAACCCTGCACGAATTGCAACAAACTCAAGCCCAGCTCATTCAAAGCGAAAAAATGTCCAGCTTGGGTCAGTTAGTTGCCGGTGTCGCCCACGAAATCAACAACCCCGTCAACTTCATCTACGGAAATCTTTCCTACGCCAGTCAATACTCCCAAAACTTACTGACGCTAGTTCAACTGTACGGCAAGCACTATCCGGAACCAGTACCGGAGATCCAAGCTGAAATGGAAGCGATCGAACTCGATTTTCTCGTTGAAGACCTACCCAAAATACTCTCCTCCATGCACGTAGGAGTTGAACGCATCCGTCAAATTGTCTTATCGCTGCGAAATTTTTCCCGTCTCGACCAAGCAGAAACGAAACCGGTGAATATTCACGAAGGCATCGATAGCACCCTCATGATATTGCACCACCAATTAAAAGCAACAGCAGAAAATTGTGCGATTCAAGTTATCAAAGAATATGGCGAATTACCGCTTGTAGAGTGCTATCCCGGTCAGATCAACCAAGTGTTTATGAACATCCTCAGCAATGCGATCGACGCTCTAGAAGTACAGCGTTCTTTGCGGAATACGGGAGAAAATTCCGCGACACCTTGTATTTGGATTCGTACCGAAGCTTTGGAAAATAACAGGATTGCTATTCGCATTCGAGACAATGGCCCCGGTATGACAGAAGAGGTAATCAAGCGATTGTTCGATCCCTTCTTCACAACCAAAGCAGTAGGGAAAGGCACAGGCTTAGGATTGTCGATTAGCTACCAAATTGTCCTAGAAAAACACAGTGGTATTTTGAAGTGTTTTTCCCAACCCGGTCAAGGAGCAGAGTTTTTGATTGAGATTCCCATACAAGCGATCGCATCTAGTCGTCCCGATCGTAAAAATCAGCGCATAGTTGATTTTCCTCCTAATTCCCCGGCATACTTTCAGCAAGCTCAATGCGGTTAACCCCTCGCAAACATATACTCACGTTTGGGACAAACGCTAATGCTCACCATTTCAGGTTATCAAATCACCGAACAAATCCAAGCCACTATCAATACCTCAATTTATCGCGGGGTAAGAAAACAAGATAAAACAGCAGTCATTATTAAAACCATCCCAGCCGAGTATCCTACTCTCGAACAAATTACCAGATTGAGACACGAATATAAAATTCTTCAAGCTCTGGATATTAAAGGTATTGTTCGCGTTTATAGCTTAGAAAATTATCAAAACCGTTTAGCTCTGATCTTAGAAGATTTATCCGGTCAATCCCTGAAACAATTTATTACTTACAAAAAGCTGGAAATTAGAGATTTTTTGGACATCGCCATCCAGTTGGCAGAAGCTTTAGGAGATCTGCATAAAAATCATATTATTCATAAAGATATCAAACCGCATAATATACTCATCAATCCATCTGACGGACAAGTGAAAATCATCGACTTTAGCATCGCCTCGCGCCTGGAGAGAGAAAACCCCACCCTGAGCAATCCCAACCAAATAGAAGGCACGCTCGCCTATATGTCACCGGAACAAACCGGACGCATGAATCGCGCCCTCGACTACCGTACAGACTTCTACTCATTAGGCATAACATTTTATGAAATGCTCACAGGTCAACTACCCTTTAATTCCAGCGACCCCCTGGAATTAGTTCACTGCCATATCGCATTTCCAGCCACACCACCCCATCAAATCAACCCAGAAATTCCGCTAGCAGTTGCTCATATAGTGATGAAACTATTAGCCAAAACCGCAGAAGAAAGATATCAAAGTGCCTGGGGATTAAAAGCAGATTTAGAAACCTGTCTTGCCCAGTTACAAACAACCGGAAACATCGGCAAATTCACACCAGGCAAGCAGGACTTAATCAGTCAATTCCTCATCCCCCAAAAACTTTACGGACGCACCAAAGAAGTCACCACACTCATGGAAGCCTTTGGGCGAGTTGCCAGCGGAGGCAGCGAAATAATCCTAGTTTCCGGGTACTCCGGCATTGGCAAAACCTCTGTCATCAACGAAATTCACAAACCCATAGTAGGGCAACGGGGCTACTTTATCTCCGGGAAATTTGACCAATTTAAACGCAACATCCCTTATGCTTCCATAATTCAAGCTTTCCAACAATTGAGCCAGCAAATATTAACAGAAAGTGCGAGCAAAATAGCTACTTGGAAAGCACAATTACTAGCAGCATTCGGTCAGCAAGGTAACGTCATCATCGACGTAATTCCCGAAATCGAACTAATTGTTGGCCCACAGCCGCCCGTACCGCAATTGGGGCCAACCGAATCCCAAAACCGATTTAATCGCGTCTTTCGAGAATTCATCCACGTATTCACCAAAGCAGAACACCCCCTCGTACTGTTCTTAGATGACTTGCAGTGGGCAGATTCGGCATCGCTGAAATTAATTCAGTTGCTCATAACTGACCCAGACAGTGAATATTTATTACTGATGGGAGCTTATCGAGATAATGAAGTATTTCCCACCCATCCGTTGCTGGTGACATTGGATGAAATTAAAAATACGGGTGCTAAGCTTAGTAATATTACCCTGCGACCGTTAAATATCGAAAATGCCAGCGAATTAGTTGCCGACACTCTGCACGCTAGCACAGAAAGGTCACAGAATCTAGCTGAATTAGTTTACAATAAAACTCAGGGCAATCCTTTCTTTTTGACTCAACTGCTCTCCACCCTACACCAAGAAAAATTATTAAAATTTGATTTTAAATCTGGGGATTGGCACTGGGATATCGAACAAATTCAAGCCGTAGGCATTACAGATTATAATGTGGTTGAGTTGCTCAGCCGCCATATTCAAAAACTGCCAGAACCGACGCAGAAAGTACTAAAATTAGCTGCCTGTATAGGAGACAAGTTTAATTTAGATGTCCTGGCAATTGTGCATGAAAAATCCTCCTCAGAAACGGCAACTGATTTGTGGGATGCACTTCAGGCAGGTCTGATTTTGCCCCTGAGCGAAACTTACAAAATGCCGTTAGTATTTGACACTTCAACATCATTTACAATACCAGGAGAATCGCTCAAAATACGCTACAAGTTTCTGCATGACCGGGTACAGCAAGCCGCTTATTCTCTGATTCACGAATCAAATAAAAAAGCAACTCATTTAAAAATCGGTCAACTGCTTCTGAAGAATGCTTCAGAAGCAGAGATAGAAGAGAATATTTTTGAGATTGTTAATCAATTCAATGTTGGTGTTGAATTTATCAACGAACAAACCGAAAAATATGAGTTAGCACGATTAAATTTGATAGCGGCTCGGAAAGCAAAGGCCGCAACTGCTTACGAACCTGTGCTGAAGTATATCACAGTTAGTTTGGGACTTTTGGCATCAGATAGCTGGTACTCTCACTATGATTTGACGCTAGGACTTTATGTGGAAGCGGTGGAAGCAGAATATTTAAATGGGAATTTTGATAAAGCTAATTCCATCGCAGAAATTGTTCTGCTCCAAGCTAAAAACCTGCTCGATAAAATCAGAGTTTACGAGCTGAAAATCCAGATATACGTAACTCAAATGCAGCTCCAGTTAGCTATCGATACGGGGTTACAAGCTTTGCAATTGTTGGAAGTTATCCTAGAGAAAGAACCTCCCAAGCAACTAAATTTCGATGAATTAGCCAATTTACCACAAATGACCGATCCTTATAAGTTGGCGGCTATGCGGATGTTGGTCAGCAATATTAATGCTGCTTTTAGCACAAATTTTACTCTCCTGTCTCAGCTTATATTTACAATGATCGATCTTTCCATTAAATATGGAAATTCACCCCAAGGTGCTTACGCATATTGCCTTTATGGAATGCTCCTATGCAGTGGAATGGGAGATATAAATACTGGTTATCAATTTGGTAAATTGTCTTTGAAGTTGTTGGATGTTTTTAGCACCACACAATACCAAACAAAAATATTATGTTTTTTCGATGGTTGTGTCAGACATTGGAAAGAGTCTGCCCAGGAAACTTTAGAATTATTGTTGCAAGGAATTCTCACTGGCATCGAAACAGGAGATATAGAACACGCTGGTTATTGTACTAATCAATATTGCAATCACACGCTTTTTACAGGAAAGCATTTAGAGTTTACCGAAAAAAGGTTTACTCAATATATTGAGTTAATGAAAAAATTAAATCATAGCCTTGCATTCAATTATCTCAGTATCAGCAAAGAATTTACATTGCATATGCTGGCAAATAAAGTCAATAACTTAAATTTAATAGGAGAAAGTTTTAACGAGATGGAAATGTTGCCTATTCTTAAACAAGACAATAATGCAAACTTATTGTTTTTGTTGTATGTATTAAAGACCATGCTTGCTTATATGTTTAAAGCGCCTTCATTAGCTTTTTCAAATGGCGAAGCAGCCGAAAAATATGCAGGAATAGGCGTGGGTTTGCTAATCTCAGCAGAATATAATTTATATTTTTCTCTGGCGCTGTTGGCGATTTATCCTAATGTTGAAAAGGAACAGCAAAATGAATATTTGGATAAGGTGGTAGCCAACCAGGAAAAAATGAAGTATTGGGCGTATCATATGCCAGCAAATTTTCAGCATAAGTACGATTTAGTGGAGGCAGAAAAAGCGCGAGTTTTAGGTGAAATTGGGTTGGCGATCGAATATTACGATCGCGCCATTGAAGGTGCAAAAGACAATGGCTATACTCAGATAGAAGCTTTGGGTAACGAACTGGCAGCAGAATTTTATTTCTCTCGCGGTAAACATAAGATAGCTCAGGTTTATTTGACTGATGCCTACTATGGCTATATTCGCTGGGGAGCTACGGCAAAAGTAAGGCAGCTAGAGGAAATATATCCACAATTATTGCAACAAACCCTTACCTCAACTAACATTGAGGAAAAGAGCGATCGAGTCGCCCCGATGATGACGATTTACAGCACGACAGGCAGTTCGGCTGCTCTGGATTTAGCTACAGTGATGAAAGCGTCTCAAGCCATTTCTTCAGAAATCTTTCTCGACAATTTGCTGGAAAAATTGATGAATATTCTCCTGGAAAATGCGGGAGCACAAAGAGGTTTTTTGCTTCTAGATTCGCAGGTGGAAGGCAACGAAGGAGATTCCTTGGTATTGGCAGCTGAGGGAGCGATCGATCGAGAAAATCAGATATTACTGCCTAATATTCCTATCAATAAACGCGATAATTTACCGTTTGCGATCGTTAACTATGTGCAAAGAACACAGTCAAATGTCGTTTTAAATGATGCTCAGCAAGAAGGAATATTTACCACCGATAGTTATATAACTAATAACAAAATAAAGTCTCTCTTGTGTACGCCCATCCTTCATCAAGGAAAACTCGTCGGCATCCTTTACCTGGAAAACAATACGACCAAGAGTGCGTTTACGCCGGAACGACTAGAAGTTTTAAGATTGCTATCTTCTTCAGTGGCTGTTTCTCTGCAAAATGCACTGCTTTTCGCTCAAAATCAGGATACAATGGCTCATTTGAATGCCATTATGAATAACATCGCAGATGGTTTGCTGGTGACTGATACCACTGGCAAAATCATCCGCTTTAATCCGGCTTTGTTGGCAATGTTTGGTTTATCAAACAGCGCTTTAATTGGTAAAAATTGTCAGTCGGTTTTTAATAGCGAAATGGTGTCGCTTGTGGCACAGACTCAGAAATCTCCTGCTGAGGTATTTGCAGCAGAAATAGCATTGGCCGATCGGCGGGTAGGGCAGGCGGTGGCTACTGCTATTTCCTCTGCAAATTCTCCTCAGATTTCTGGTTGTGCGATCGTCATCCGCGATATCACAGCCCAAAAAGAAATCGATCGCATGAAAACCGATTTTATCTCTACAGTTTCCCACGAGCTGCGAACCCCACTAACCTCTGTACTGGGATTTACCAAGATTATTAAGAAAAAACTGGAGGAAGGGGTATTTCCTCTGATTCAGGCAGACGATCGTAAAGCTCAGAAAATGCTCAGGCAAGTGGGAGAAAATATTAACATCATCGTATCTGAGGGCGAGCGCTTGACATCTTTAATCAACGATGTGTTAGATATAGCCAAAATGGAAGCAGGGAAAGTAGAATGGCAGATGCAGCCTGTATCGATCGCAGAGATTATTGAAAGAGCGATCGCCGCTACATCGTCTCTTTTTCTAGAAAGTGGGCTGAAACTGCACAAAGATGTTCCCGATGGGCTGCGGCAGGTTCTGGGCGATAGCGATCGCTTGCTTCAAGTACTAATTAACCTCATTTCCAATGCCGTAAAATTTACCGAAACAGGCTCTTGTACTATTAAAGCAAGACAACAAGATAACCAGATTATCGTCAGCATCATCGATACTGGTATCGGCATTGCCCCATTTGATAAACAGAAAGTATTTGAGAAATTCCAGCAGGTAGGAGACACCCTTACAGATAAACCCAAAGGCAGCGGTTTGGGGCTACCAATTTGCAAGCAAATTGTCGAACATCATGGCGGTACAATTTGGGTCGAAAGTCAACTGGGGCAAGGCAGCAACTTCTCATTTTCCATACCTATTCCCGATCGGATAGATATCGATCTAGAAAAATTTTCACTTGATATTTTAGTGAAGCAATTAAAACAAAATTTTATCCCAACAACTCCATTGCCAGGAGAACAAGAAAAAACTATTCTCATCGTTGATGATGATAAAAACATTCGCGCTCTGCTCAGACAACAATTGGAATCTGAAGGTTATCAAATTAGAGAAGCCAAAGATGGGATAGATGCGATTAACCAAGTAAAACATAAAAAACCAGACTTAATTATTTTGGATGTCATGATGCCTCATATCAATGGTTTTGATGTGGCAGCAGTTTTGAAAAACGACCCGCAAACAATGAGTATTCCCATCATCATATTGTCGATAGTTGAAGATAAACAGAGGGGCTATCGATTGGGCATAGATAGTTATTTTACTAAGCCTGTTAACGCAAAAGAACTGCATAAAAATATCGGGTTACTACTGTCTCAAGGCATATCGAAGAAGAAAGTTTTAGTAGTAGATGAAGATGCCTCAGATGTGAAAACCATTTCTGAGGTATTGCAGGCAAAGGGATACAGCGTTATGGAAGCTTCTAACGAACAGGAGTGCATTGATAAGGCGTTAGCAGTAAAACCGGATATGATAATAGTTAATTCTTTGCTTTCCCAACAGCAAAATTTGGTCAAAACCTTATGCTTTGAAAAAGGCTTGGAAAATGTCTTTTTTGTTTTACTAACAGAACAGACGGCAAATTAGAAAAGTAGAGGCTTGCTAATATGTTAATAAGTCGCTCCCATTGAAGATTTACATAAAATAACTAACAATTCGCGAGCGCCAAAATTTATCCCCGGAGTAAGCACAATGACAATTTCAATCCCAGGTTATCAAATTACTGAAAAAATTCAAGCAGGTCTTAGTACTGTTATTTATCGCGGTGTCAGAGAAGAATCTAAAACATCGGTGATTATTAAAACCCTGAAAGCCGAGTATCCCACTCTCGAAGAAATCACTAAGCTCAGACATGAATATAAAATTTTACAAAGGTTTGATTTAGGAGGGATTATTAAACCCTATGCTTTAGAAAACTGTAACAACGGCCTAGCTTTAATATTAGAAGACTTTTCGGGCATATCGCTCAAATATTTTCTGAACAACCAAAAAATTGGGATAATAAAATTTATTAAAATTGCCATACAACTAGCGTCAACCATAGGTCATTTGCATCAAAACAAGATTATCCATAAAGATATTAAACCCCAAAACATTATCATCAACGATCGAACAGGGCAAGTTAAAATTATCGACTTTAGCATTGCCTCAAGTCTGTCTAGAGAAAACCAGAATCTCAGCAATCCGAATTTGCTAGAAGGCACTCTTGCCTATATGTCGCCAGAGCAAACAGGGCGGATGAATCGTTCTATTGATTATCGCACCGATTTTTACTCGTTAGGCGTAACATTTTATGAAATGCTAACTGGTCAATTGCCCTTTAATGCCACTGACCCCCTGGAATTAGTCCACTGCCATATAGCTAAACAACCAGAACCGCCCCATCGGATCGAACCAGAAATTCCAGGGGCGATTTCCGATATTGTAATGAAATTATTATCTAAAACCGCAGAAGACAGATATCAAAGTGGGCTGGGGCTAAAAGCCGACCTAGAAATCTGCCTTAATCAATTAGAAAGTACCGGAAAAATTGACAACTTCATTCCCGGAAAATTGGATAAATACGGCCAATTTATCATCCCCCAAAAGCTATACGGACGCGAAGCGGAAGTAACCCAATTGTTGGAAGTTTTCGATCGCGTCAGTACAGGCAGCAGCGAAACGATGCTCGTGGGCGGTTATTCAGGTATTGGCAAAACAAGCGTTATCAATGAAGTTCACAAACCAATTGTAGCCAAACGCGGTTATTTTATATCCGGCAAATTTGACCAGTTTAAGCGGAATATTCCTTATGCTGCGGTAATTCAAGCCTTTGGGGAATTGGTACGGCATTTGCTCACAGAAACCGCTGAAAAAATAGCGGCTTGGAAAGAACAAATTTTAGAAGCTCTCAGAGCTAACGGTCAAGTTATTATCGATGTCATTCCCGAAATAGAACAGATTATCGGTAAACAGCCGCCCGTTCCCCAATTAGGGCCATCAGAATCTCAAAATCGATTCAATAGGGTGTTTCGAGAGTTCATTCATGTATTTATAAAACCCTCGCACCCGCTAGTAGTTTTTTTAGATGATTTGCAGTGGGCAGATTCAGCTTCTCTGAAGTTAATTCAACTGCTGATGAGCGATCCTGATAGCCAATATCTGTTGCTGATCGGAGCTTATCGAGATAACGAAGTCAGCCCGACTCATCCGCTGATGCTGACGCTGGATGAGATTAAAAAAACGGGTGCCATCATAGAAACGATTACATTGCAACCTTTAGATATTTACCATGTCGGTCAATTAGTTGCCGATACCCTGCACTATGAAATAAGTCGAGCGAAGCCACTAGCAGAATTAATTTTCAATAAAACTCAGGGCAATCCTTTCTTCTTCACTCAGATGCTTGCTACTCTGCACTCTGAAAAACTCTTGACATTTGACTACAGCGCTGGCATTTGGGAGTGGGATATCAAGCAAATTCAAGCAGTAGGTATCACCGATTATAATGTTGTCGAATTGATTGCCAGAAATATCCAAAAATTGGCCGAAGAAACCCAAAAAGTCTTAAAGTTAGCAGCTTGTATTGGCGACAAGTTTAATTTAGATGTTTTGAGCATTGTCAATCAAAAATCCGAGCCAAAAACGGCTGCGGATTTGTGGGACGCGCTGCAAGCTGGTTTGGTTCTACCCTTAAGCGAAAGCTACAAAATTCCGTTAGTATTTGACAATTCAGTACAGGTAGCAATGCCTGTAGACTCAGTAAAAGTTCGCTACAAATTTTTGCACGATCGCGTACAGCAAGCAGCTTATTCTCTCATCCCAGATGAGAACAAAAAACAAACTCACCTAAAAATCGGCGAACTACTGCTCGAACATACCCCATCTGAGGAAATTGCCGAAAATATCTTCGATATAGTCAACCAACTAAATTACGGCACTGACTTACTCACTTCTGAAAAAGAAAGAGACAAACTGGCAAACTTGAATCTCATCGCTGGTAAGAAAGCTAAGGCGGCGACCGCTTATGAAGCAGCCGTCAATTATTTATATGTCGGGATAGGATTGCTGTCACCATCGTCTTGGGAAAGTCAGTACGACCTGAGCCTCAATCTCTATGTAGAAATTGCCGAATCTGAATACTTAAATACCAACTTCGATCGCGCCAACTCATACGCTGAAATTATCTTGCAAAAAGCAACAAATTTGCTCGATAAAGTGAAGGTGTACGAACTAAAAATACAGATGTACGTGGCTCGACTCGCGGTGCAAGATGCTGTTGATACTGGGCTATCTGTAGTGGAAATGCTTGGAGTTCCCCTCTTAGAAGAAGCTCCAAAAAACTTGATAATTGAAGATTTAATCAACCTACCAATTTTAACTGATGCTTATAAGTTGGCAGCATCGCGTATCTTGGTTCCCTTAATGCCTCCTGTTTATTGGTCGAATCCCTCTTTGTTACCCTCTCTTGTATTTACGATGATCGATATATCGGTCAAATATGGAAATTGTGCATCTGCCATTCAAGGGTATGGTTTTTATGCTTTGATTTTGTGCGGTACGGCTGAAGATATTGACTCTGGATATCGGTATGGCAAACTGGGTTTGAAGTTATTAGATAAATTAAATGCCAAAGAATATAAAGCTAAAATTTCTAATGTATTTTACGGCGCTGTCAACTTCTGGAAAAAGCATATTCGCTCTGGAATAGAGCCTTTACAAGAAGGTATTTATAGCGGATTGGAAACTGGGGATATAGAATATGCAGGTTTTTGCGCTTATCACTATTGCACTCAAACATTTTTTTGTGGGGAGCATCTTGAATCTGTTGCTCAGAAATTTGCACAATATATCGATCTGATGACTAAGTTAAAACATGGGTGGTCGGGCAATTCTCAAAAAATCTGGCGACAAATGGTGTTGAATCTACAAGGAGAAGCAGAAGATAAATGTCTATTAAGAAGTGATGGTTTTGATGAAGAAGAAATGCTGTCATTTTTTATTGAAGCCAAAGATAATACTTCCCTCATTTCTATTTATATAGCCAAAATTATACTTTTTTATCTCTTTAAACGAGCGAAAAGTGCTGTGGAAACTGCTACTGCGGCGCTACCATACAGCCAAGCTACTGTCGGACTTTTTATTAGCAGCTTATACAATTTCTACCACTCTCTAGCCCTTTTAGCTGTGTACCCCAACGCCGCACCAGATGAGCAGCAACAATACCTGTTCCAAGTATCGTCAAATCAGGCAAAAATGCAGCAATGGGCTTACCACGCTCCAGAGAACTTTCAGCATAAGTACGACTTAGTAGAAGCAGAAAAAGCGCGTGTATTGGGGCAAATTTATGTAGCGATGGAGCATTACGATCGCGCCATTTGTGGAGCCAAAGGCTCCGGCTACATTCAGGAAGAAGCTTTAGCCAACGAACTAGCAGCAGAATTTTATTTCGCTCGTAGCAGAGAAAAGCTAGCTCAGTCTTATTTAACCGAAGCCTACTACGGATATATTCGCTGGGGAGCGAAGGCAAAAGTTAAAGATTTGGAAGAAAGATATCCCGAATTTTTCTCGCGTATCTTGGCAAAAGAAACTGGAACTAGCGAGGGAAACCGGACGACGGATTCCACCACTACCGGAAATTCTGCCCTGCTGGATTTAACAACGGTAATTAAAGCCTCACAAGCTATTTCTTCTGAGCTTGTTCTCGACAGGTTGCTAGAAAAGTTAATGCAAATTTTAATCGAAAATGCTGGCGCTCAAAAAGGTATTCTTATTCTGAATAAGGAAGGAAAATTAGCGATCGCCGCAGAAAGCTATGCAGACAGCAAGGAGGTATTATTAGCTTCCATTCCTGTGGAAAATAGCCAAAATTTACCCAGACATCTGATTAATTATGTAGAGAGAACTAAGAAAAATGTCGTCTTGAACGATGCTACTCGTGAGGGAATGTTCGTAACGGATAACTATATTACCAATAACCAAGTTAAATCCCTCTTGTGTACGCCGATCGTCCATCAAGCAAAACTCGTCGGTATCCTGTACCTGGAAAACAATCTTACAAAAAGTGCCTTTACTCCGGACAGATTGGAAATATTAAAAATCCTTTCTTCTCAAGCAGCGATTTCTCTGGGGCTAGCTCAAGCAGTAAACGAAGTACAAGACACGGTAGCGTATCTGAGAGCCATCATTAACAATATTGCCGATGGCTTGTTAGTGACAGATACCTATGGAAATATCGCTCATGTCAATCCCGCTTTGTTATCAATGTTCCGTCTGGAAAATACCAAAGTCATCGGCAAAGACTGCCAAGAAATATTCAACAGTAAAATAGCAGAACTATTAGACCAAACCAAGGAATCTCCGAACGAAGTTTTGACCGCAGAGGTAGAACTGGCAAATGGGAAAATAGGCAAAGCGGTGGCTACTACCATATCCAAAAAATATTCTAATTCTGAATTGACAATTACCGATCGCCTGGGCTCGGTAACCATTATCCGGGATATCACCCAAGAAAAAGAAATTGACCGCATGAAAACGGATTTCATCTCGACAGTATCCCACGAATTGCGGACACCGCTTACCTCAGTGCTGGGCTTTGCCAAACTGATTCTCAAAAAAATAGACGATGCCATTTTACCAGTCGTTCCAGAAGACGATCGCAAAGCGCAAAGAGCGTTCAAGCAAGTCAACCAAAACATCAACATCATCATCTCAGAAGGCGAACGACTGACAACTTTAATTAACGATGTCTTGGATATCGCCAAAATGGAAGCAGGCAAAATAGAGTGGAATATGCAGCCAACTTCAGTAGCGGAAATCATCGAGCGTGCGCTCGCATCCACATCTTCGCTATTTGAAGCCAAAGGAATAGCACTCCACAAAAACATCCCCACCGAATTGCCAGCAGTGACAGGCGATCGCGATCGCTTACTACAAGTATTAATCAATCTGCTTTCTAATTCTGTAAAATTTACAGAAAAAGGCGCTTGTACAGTCAAAGCAATTCCGCAAAGCGAGGCAATTATTGTCAGTGTCATCGATACAGGGATCGGAATTGCTCCAGAAGATTTACACAAGGTATTTGAGAAGTTTCAGCAGGTAGGCGATACCCTCACAGACAAACCGAAAGGCAGCGGTTTGGGACTGCCAATTTGCAAGCAAATCGTTGAGCATCACGGCGGCACAATTTGGGTAGAAAGTCAACTGGGTCGGGGAAGTAATTTCTCATTTACCCTACCGATTGTTAACGCGGCTATGGCTCAGCCAGACAAGATATCGATCGACATTTTGGTAAAGCAACTGAAAGAAAGCTTTGTCCAAACAGCAACTTCTACCTCTTTCGATCGCAAAACTATTCTGGTCGTCGATGATGATGAGAACATTCGCGCCCTTCTCAGGCAGCAACTAGAACCAGAAGGTTATCAAATCAGAGAAGCTAAAGATGGAGTAGATGCGATTAATAGAGTAAAACAAGAAAAACCAGACCTAATTATTCTAGATGTGATGATGCCTCAAATCAATGGTTTTGATGTAGCTGCTGTGTTGAAAAACGACCCGCAGACCCAGAACATTCCGATTATCATTGTATCGATCTTTGAAGATAAACAACGAGGTTATCTTCTGGGGATAGACCGCTATTTGCAAAAGCCGATCGATGCCGAATCTCTGCTCAGCAATATCGATACACTGATCTCTCAGGGTTCCTCGAAAAAGAAAGTTCTGGTCGTCGATGAAGATGCCTCCGCAGTAAAAACCCTCTCCGAGGTGTTAATTTCCAAAGGATACACCGTTGTCGAGGCATCTAACAGCCAGGATGGCATTGAAAAGGCACTAGCAGTACAACCAGATATGATTATTGTTGATGGCGGATTTTCAGAGCAACACAATCTCATCAAAACTTTGCGGTTTGAGAAGGGCATGGAAAATGTTTTCTTTCTTTTATTAGCGGACGAACAAAACGAAAGCCCCGAACACATTTAAAAATTTTAAATGGTGAACTTGAAGAAAAAAAAATTAATTTTTGCTCCAAAATCCAAGTGGTATCCCGATCTTAGCCATCGCGCTAACCGCGAATTCAGGCTCAAACCAGTGCGAAATACACCTAAATTATACTTAATCCCCTGCTTCCGCTTTTTGACCCTGACTCTCAAGGCACGAGCTACATAACGGAAGCCCACTTGTGCGGACTAAAGAATAAGGGCGATAATCAAGCTGGATTTGATATTATACCAAATCCGGGTCTGCTACCCCCTTTTTCAGCCTCAATGTTGCTCCAACTCGTACTGCCCACTTTCCCGCGCTCCGTTCGGCTGACGCGAGCGTCAGCCCGCTCCCTCACTCCTACGGGGGTAATCGAAGCCGATTTGGTATTATGTCTGTTGGTTGGCGTTTACCGGACTCATTTGCACTGAAAAAGTGTAGGCATCACCCAGAAATAGGCTCTTAAGAAAAAATCAAATTTATTCAGTATAGAGGTCACTTTTATGAGCAAAAAAATATTGATTGTCGATGATGAGCCTCACATTAGAGTTCTCATGGAACAAACCCTAGAAGATCTGGAAGACAAAGGGGTAGAACTGTTGATGGCAGACAACGGCGAAAAAGCCCTAGAAACCATCAAAAGAGAAAAACCTCAACTTGTATTTCTGGATGTGATGATGCCTAAAATGAGTGGTTTTGAAGTATGTAACGCTGTCAAAAAAGAATTGGGGATGTATGAGGTTTATATTGTTATGTTGACAGCGAAAGGACAGGAGTTCGATAAACAAAAAGGAAATGATGCAGGTGCAGATTTGTATATGACAAAGCCTTTCGATCCGGATGAAGTCCTGGAAAAATCTATAGAAATTCTGGGTCTCTAATCAGACTATTTAATGGCATTTTGAACAATTAACTTAGCTATGAATTCTCGGTTGAGGATGCAAAGTAGCCAGCACATTACTTTCCACGATCGCCAATTCCTCCAATCTCTGCATCACAGTTTCCCGATCGAAATAAGTATCTGCCAAAATCCAATAAATCCCGAAGTGACGGGCCTCCGAAGCCATCAAACCGCGATAAAATTGGGCTAACTCCCGATCGGGACAGGCATCGGCTAACAAACCCAGCCGTTCGTGACTGCGAGCCTCTATCAAACCGCAGACCAGCAAAGTATCCAACAAGCGCATCGGTTCATCGCGGCGAATCTCCGAGTTGAGAGTAGCACCGTAGGGAGGCGCTGGCAGTGGGCCAAGCGGAATACCCCGCCGTTCCAGCCACTGGTTGACCAGCTCGAAGTGTTCCAATTCCTCGCGAGCGATCGCAGTCAGCATCCGCACCAACTTGGTATTAGAAGGATACCGAAACATCAAATTTATTGCCACCCCAGCCGCCTTGCGCTCGCAGTGCGAGTGATCCAGCAAAATCGTATCCAGGTTGGCTAGAGCTTGTACAACCCATTCCCATCTCGTGGGTTGCTTGAGCGCGTTAATAGTCGTTAGCATAAAAAATTACCACAAGCACTTTTTTTGCCGATCGGCTGCATAATTAAGTTAGCAGGATGCTGACGGCATTTGCTAACTTTCCAGTTCATCAATCAGCCAGTGCAGGCTCTATATAAATTCTTACCGACTATTTTGCAACAGAAAGCCGAATGAGCGAAACTACCAACCGTCGCATCATTATCGGTGATGTTCACGGTCATTACAACGGCCTCATGACCTTATTAGAGGCGATCGCACCAGGCGAAGACGATCGAGTCTATTTCTTAGGAGACTTAATCGATCGTGGCCCACAAAGTTTTCACGTTGTCGAGTTTGTCAGCACAAACTCCTATCCATGTTTGCTGGGAAACCACGAGCAACTATTGCTCGACAGCTTCGCCAACGGAAAACCACAAGCTCACATACTGCAAGTCTGGCTCTACAGTGGCGGTAACGCCACGATCGCCAGTTACCCAGAATCCCGCATCCCATCAGAACACATAGACTGGTTGCGGATGCTACCACCTTATCTAGATTTGGGCGATCTCTGGCTAGTTCATGCAGGCGTCCATCCCCAGATGCCCATTACAGAGCAAAACGCCGACCAATTTTGTTGGATTCGGGACGAATTTCACTCTATACCCAAACCTTACTTCCCCGATAAACTAATCATTACAGGTCATACCATCACTTTTACCCTACCGAACATCTCCCCTGGAAAAATTGCCCAAGGACAGGGTTGGTTAGATATCGACACAGGCGCATATCATCGCAAAAGTGGTTGGTTGACCGGATTAGATATCACCAACAAGCTTGTCTATCAAGTCAATGTGTTTGACGGCTCAATTCGCACTTTACCGCTACAAGAAGCAGTAGCAAAGGTTGAACCACAGCAAATACTTGCCCGTCACTAGCTCAAAATCGGGTTTCTTGAAGAAACCCGATTTTTTTAATAATTGCGAGATCGCAGCAGCGCTCGAATATTTGTTCGATATTCAGTCTCGTCCAAACCATCGCCCACATTAGCCCTAGCTGGATCGATCGCCCGCTCTAAAGCCACAATGCGATCCTTCGGAGCTGGATGAGTGCTTAAAAAGCTCGGAGGCGAAGGTTGACCGAGCAGTTTTTCCATAAATCCCACTATTCCCGATTCAGCGTAGCCCGCTTGCCTGATATTTCGCAATCCCCTTTGGTCGGCTTCCAATTCATCCTTACGACTTTGAGGACGGTTAACTGCCAAATCCACGCCCAGCCTTACCATAGTATTGCGGTTCAGTCCAGCCGCTGTAGCGAGTCCGCGTTCGATCGCCACCTGACGCATCTGTTCGATCGAATGGCGGCTAGCAATGTGACCGATTTCGTGACCCAAAACGCTCGCTAGTTGGGCTTCATTATCTGCCGCCACCAGCAATCCCGTGGTAACGTAGACAAATCCCCCCATCGTGGCAAAAGCATTGATGCTATTGTCTCTGACCACCTGAAACCTGTAAGGAATATTGGGGCGATCGCTCACAGATGCCAAACGCTGTCCCACCCGATCGACATACTCCGCAATTTGCGAATTCCGATAAAGCTGAAACTGACTCGACAGTAACTGTGTATTAATCTGCCCCCCAATCTGGACTTCCTGCCGATCCGATATTTTAGATAGCTGTATAATTTGAATTCCCTGCAAAATTAAATCTTGCAACGGCAGTGCTTTGGTGGCTGGAAGTGCAGTCACCCATAGGGTCAGCGCCACGAGCGCAGAAAGTAACGGATAATACCAGCGCCCACGGAAACGAGCGAAAAATATCGACTTGACGTTCAACATAGCAGAGCAATCTCAAAAAAACTGAAAGTGAAAACCTTTCCGGAAGAAGGTTCGGTACAAGAAGTTTATAAGACAGACGCATTTTGAGTAGTTCAAGTTGCGATCTGAGTTTTTGCGATCGCAGTTGAGTTCTACCATATTGCACATCAGTCATTTTCTGAACTCCCCCGCTCACCCCTGGCTGTTCAATTTGTCATTAAATTTCTACAATAATTGGCTGGCAGGTATTTCTCACTAAACCCCTTTCTCAATTAGCAACGGAAAATTCTCATGAAAAAGATTTTAGACTCTCAAGGTCGCTTGTTAGGCAAACTCAGCATCCTGGACGTGGGTGCAGCTATAGTGATTCTGCTCGTTATTGTAGGTATCTTTTTCTTTCCCGGTACTTCCGGTTCCGTGGCTCAATTGGGAGTAGCGACAAGACCCGTCGAAGTTGATGTCGTTGTCAGGGGTTTGAGCATTCGTAACCCCCAAGAGTTAATCAAGCAGTTTCAGACCAAAAAGAAAACCAATATCATTATCCGCAATCAACCATACGGTCAGGTTGACATCAAAGCCGTCAAAGAACTGCCCAGAACTGTAGTCGTTCCCCAACCCGATGGTTCCGTCAAAGCACTTCCCGATCCGAGAAAGGATACTTTTAGCACCGATATGGTAATTACTTTAACTGGCAAAGCCCAAATTACTAACAACGGCCCCGTTCTCGGCAACAATAAAATCAAAGTCGGTATGCCGATCGAATTGGAAGGCTTCGATTATGATTTCAACTCCAGCGTTATCGATGTACGGATCAAAAGTTAATTTGGCAACACTAGGGTGGGCTTTTGCCCACCCTATCGGCTAGCTGAGTTCTTTCAAAAATCGCCGAATCAAACCGATTGTCACCGCAGGCAATTCCAGCTGAGGCGTCAACCCGACATCTTCCAAATGTTGAAAAAATCGGATGGCTGAGGGATTCAAACTTGCCAAGCGCTGCCCTATTTCTGGCCCCGTAAACTGAGACTGTTTGCCCCAAATAAACGCGGTGGGTGCAGTTAACTGGGAAATGTACAAGGACAGATCGAAGCTCAAATCGCCCCGCACAAACGAAAGTGCCGCATATTCAGCATTTTCTGCCAAAGCCGATTCCAGGTATGCTTCCACAATCTCATCGTAGACCCGACGAGCATCGGCAAATTGACGCTGCTCTAAAAATGTCCTAATACCTTTGGGGTTGGCAACTCCGGTACTGTAGATGATGCGATCGAGAATCGGTACGCTTACCAGCTGGGCAAAGAAGCTACTGGCATAATTTTCCCCAAAATCCGCCAGACCTGCGGGAGTAGTCAGAATTAGGCACTTGAATAATTCCGGGCGGTTGATGGCTATCCTGATGGTAAAAGCAGCTGTCAGAGAAGACGCAATTACAGGCACAGGCCCATTGCAAGTTTGCTCGATAAACTCTGCGATCGTCGTCAGGTAATCCTCAATCCGGTAATTGCGAGCTGGATGGTTCGACTTACCCCAACCGATTAAATCCGGTGCCAAAATACGGTATTCCGTAGCAAAAGCGGGATATACCTTAGACCACTCGTAGGCAGATGACCCGCCACCAAAGCCGTGCAAGAATACCAAAGTAGGCAGTTCTTCTGCACCAGTAGCATCCTGACGCCCCCATAATTCCCCTTGGGCTGTGTAATATACCATTCTGCCGAGGGAGGTCATCACCGATAGTTGTTCAAAGCCGGGTGGTTGAAACATAGATAAATCTCATTACTTACCTATTGATTGATGATGGCGCTTCACTTTATCTTCTGGCAGTAGGTTGATTTTTACCCAGGTTAGTACAGATGAAGATATAGCGGGGGACTCTCGGCGATTTATTTGAAGATAACTTGCTTTCCTGTAAAGATTCGGTAAATTTTTTATCGCTTGTGCTGAGCCGATTTCAACTTCAAAATGCTCATCCAAGGGATTTACGCTACTTACCGATCGCGATGGGGGGTCAGACCCCATACAAGTTTTTTTCATGTTAGTGTAACAGCATAATCTCAGACGCATCCAAGTAGCTTTAGACCGCAGCGTAGCGTGCCGTAAACTCTGAAGCGATTTTTAAAACAATACTAAGGTTTTGCTTAAGATCTGGAGTTCAAAAAACAGCTTATAGTCGAACTGGTCTATCAGGAAATGTACTCAGAAATTCTTATGTCTAAGCAGTACAGCCCTCAGTCAGATGGCTTTGGGCCATTGGGACGAGTGGGGCTGGCGATCGATGAGATCGATGCACCGACTTTTTTTGCTTCCCCCAGCCGTGGCCAAACTACATCGGAATCGGATTTACTCGTGAGCGTACCGGGCTATGTTTATTTGAACCTGGAAGATCTTAAGTGTTTTGAAGTAGTAGATCGACAGTTTCAACGCTGGGGAGCGATCTTTCATAACTGCATAGCTATCCATCCCTCTAACCCAGCTTTTCCCGCTCGCTCTGGAGCTACAGTACTGATGGGAGCTCCCAAGACAGGATGGTTAGAAGCTACTTTCCTGCATCCGGTTTGCTTTGTCAAAGCGTTTGTTACCAGTTCGCAGCGGCTGGTTCTATCTGCCTACGATCGCGATAATCAGCGGCTTACTCAAGTGGAGATGCCAGGGCCAAACTTAGCCGGATCGGACTCCCAAATACCCCCCAACGCGCCTCTGAGTATCAAAGCGCCAAATATCTACCGAATCACCTTCAGCGCTTTTGACGGTCAATTTACTGTGGACGATTTGAGCTTCCAGCTGTAGGGGCTAGCGATCGCTTGTGCATTTCGTTTGTAATAATTACTATCGGGTATGCTGCTTTTGTGGTATTCGATAACCCAGTAGTATTTAGTGTGTGGTAGTTCACCACTTATTCATTGTTAACAGGTAAGCAACGTGGCACAGGCTTCGTTTTGGTGGCAGCAACTTGTCAGCCAAATACCAGACTCGTCGCTTCCAGAATTCAAAAGTAGAGCCTTCAAATGGCTTTCGGGTCGGTATTTTGGGAGTTTGGGATTCTGGTTTTTGGGTTTGAGTGCAGCGATTGCCATGCTGTTTTGGCACTGGAAGCTATGTTTGGCTACCAGTGTTGGCGTGCTGGTAATGTGGTTTGTCTATCGACTGCAAGTGTGGGACTGGCAATTGTATCGATCGAAGTTGCGTCGCATATTTGGAGGCGCTAACCGTCAATTAACCATCGCAGTCGGCAGCGGCGGACTTGCTACCCTCAGCAGCTATATGGCAATCTCGATCGGATCTGATAGCAATAGTGCTTGGATCGCTGTCGGTGCCATGCTGCAAGGCTTGGGTACGCTGGCAATTTTGGTATTGCTGCTTTGGCATATATTTGGACGGCAAGCTTTTAGAGATGAAGCAAAGCTCGATCGAATGCTGGCAGAACTGACCGATACTAATCCCCTCAAACGTCTGATCGCGGTTCGGCATCTGACACGTTTGGGAACTAAATATGACAAAGGTCAGCAACAGACGATCGCAGACTATTTTCGCATCATGCTTTCTCAAGAGTCAGAAGCGACGATCCGGGATGCGGTTCTTGATGGTTTGCAAGCATTTGACAATCTTCCACAAATCGCTGGTGGCTCGAGACCTTTCTCAATCCCAGCAGATCTAAACTGTTCTGCTAAGTCACGCCGCATTATCTAATCAATAATTGGTAATTGCCGATCTGCCAGCTGTGACTGGGGAGAATCAAGGAATGTTCATTTCTCGCTATCTCCCCATCTCCTTATCTCCCTTTCTCAAGGCTGTATGCAATTCGCTCCGCTTTATCCCATTGCTTACCAAATTCTCAAGCCTACCTTTAACAACTGTCTTTGGGCAGGATCTGTCGCACAACCCTATGTAGCCCTTACCTTTGACGATGGCCCCCACCCACAGTGGACACCGCAACTGTTGGCAGTTTTAGATCGCTACAACATCACAGCCAGTTTCTTTTGGTTGGGTGCTTGTGTAAATCGAACACCAGATATCGCTAAGGAGGTTTATCGGCGGGGTCACTGGGTTGGTTTGCACGGTTACGATCATCGCATCTTTCCCCGTCTCGCTCCCGACTCTCTCAGATGGAGTTTGTCGCAAACCCAAATCGCGATCGCCAATGCCTGCGAGTTAGATTTAGAGGATGTCTGCAAACAAGTCCGCGATGTTCGACCTCCTAACGGGATGTTTACACCCCAAACCTTGAAGTGGTTGCGTAAGTGGAACTATCGCCCGGTAATGTGGAGTGTGGTTCCGGAAGATTGGCTGCGACCTGGAGTTTCTGTTGTGGTACAGCGCGTGCTACGACAGGTTCGCAACGGTTCTCTCATTGTTTTGCACGATGGTGCTTGCGGTGGGCAAGATGTCGCCGAAACGACTGCCCAAATTATTGAGCTTCTACTACAACTTGGACTGAAATTTGTTACAGTCGATCGGCTATGGCAGCAAATCTCCTACCCCCGCGCCCGGTAAGCTAAGCAGTTTAGTCAGAGAATTGTTAATTTCTCTTCTCTACTAGCTGTCATATCAGAGATTAGTTCATTAGAATGTCAGATGAGTACTTCAGCCATTTGTCAAGTCTATCTGGACTGAGACTTATCAGTTTAACGTAAAATCTCTCCCCAATGGCTTGCGTAGGATGGATTTCCATCCAAAGTAACTACTGCCGGGATACCAGCTTTTCAGGTGCGGGTTTAACTTTCCAGTCTGCTGTCCAGGCGAGATATCCAGTTAAACCCTTCCCCAGCAGACACCAAAAAACGGGAAAAATAGAGTAAACCGAACTGGCTTGACAGATGGCGAACGCTACTCCTAGCTAATTTAAGGAAATCGACAAAAGATGGGTGCAGAAATTTTTCCAGCCTTAATCGCAGTTAAACAGACAATAGCAAAGCCCAACGAAGCCTATAAAATTCGATGGGTACGGTTCGTCTGAACTTTCGTTTTTTGTCAACGCAGATCGAATTATCCAGCATTTTCCAGCCTATTCCACTGCTTTGCACGATCGGCCTTTTGGCTTTGGTGCAAAAGCAGAATCTCGAATTGTTTTCCAGATTGATAGAGAAGATGAAAAAATAGCGTGGATATTATGAAAAACTGCGTGCAATTTCTGTGAGAAAGGCTACAATCGGAAAGATCTTTGCCAGACCCAACTGCAAAGTTATCGATTGCGCTTCCAGACAAGGAAACTTTTCCGCTGCGAAGCACTCTGTTTTTCCCCCAGTCAGTAAACCATAGATATAGTATTTAAGGCTAATCCGGTGCGCTACTGGCTAGAAAATAGGGATCTCGATTCTTAATCATCTTTAGTTGTTGATTTGTTAACCCAAAGGAGCATGAGGAACGCGGCATGACCCAGGCTAACAACGTATTAGAAACCCTCGATCAGCCTATCAACGATCTTGAACTCGAATTTATATTTGAGGAAGAAGCAGGTCGAGAAGATTTTCTAGAAGAGGTTTCGACAGAAGAAGACGACGGGAAGCCTGGTAAGGTTCGCTCTACCCGTCGTCGATCTCAAGCCAAGAAAAAGCACTATACAGAAGACTCAATTCGCCTTTATTTGCAAGAAATTGGCCGAATTAGGCTCTTGCGGGCAGATGAGGAAATCGAACTGGCGCGAAAAATTGCGGATTTACTCGAATTGGAGCGGATTCGGGAAAAACTCTCTGATGACCTTGACAGAGATCCGCATGACAGCGAATGGGCTCAAGCTGTCAATATGCAGTTGCCAGCATTCCGTCATCGCCTTCATGTCGGTCGGCGGGCGAAGGATAAGATGGTACAATCAAACCTTCGTTTGGTAGTTTCGATCGCCAAAAAATATATGAATCGGGGGCTGTCTTTTCAGGATTTAATCCAAGAAGGCAGCCTCGGTTTAATTCGAGCAGCTGAAAAGTTCGATCACGAAAAAGGCTATAAATTCTCCACCTACGCAACTTGGTGGATTCGTCAGGCGATTACGCGGGCGATCGCCGACCAATCTCGTACTATTCGCTTGCCCGTTCATCTGTACGAAACTATTTCCCGAATTAAGAAAACCACTAAGTTGCTTTCTCAAGAAATGGGTCGCAAACCCACTGAAGAAGAAATCGCTACTCGTATGGAAATGACCATCGAGAAGTTGCGTTTCATCGCTAAATCAGCTCAACTACCCATTTCTCTGGAAACGCCGATCGGTAAAGAAGAAGATTCCCGACTGGGCGATTTTATTGAATCCGATGGCGAAACACCAGAAGATCAAGTTTCTAAGAATCTGCTTCGAGAAGATTTGGAAAGCGTCCTCGATACCTTGAGCTCACGCGAACGCGATGTTTTGCGACTCCGCTATGGCTTGGATGACGGACGCATGAAGACTCTGGAAGAAATAGGTCAGATTTTCAACGTCACTCGCGAACGAATTCGTCAAATTGAAGCTAAGGCGCTTCGCAAATTGCGCCATCCCAACCGCAATAGCATTCTCAAAGAATATATTCGTTAAAAAAGCAATCTGCTGTTTATATGAAGCTCCGGTAATTGATTTTTATCGGAGTTTTTCAATTTTTTTTTCAAGTACAAAAAACTGGAAGTTTTTTTGCGAACTCCCAGTTAGTTTTTCTTGAAATACCGGAGGAAATATGAAGACCCCAATGATTACATCAGACCTAAAAAGTGCAGTACACCTTGGCCAGTAGCGAGTTCAGTAATCAATGCGGCGATAAAGCCAATCATGGCTAGACGACCGTTCCAATTTTCGGCTTGGGGAGTAAAACCCAACTTTACATCGTTCCGATCTTCACCTTGCATGGTACGAACTCCACTTAGTTACGTTTTGTAAATGTACATAAATTAATATAACAAGGACTTGGCAAAAGAGCAACTATCTGCATTTTGTTTGCCTGAGTCTGCTTTGTCGGTGTAGTTCATGGCCACGAACCACGAACTATTAACCATAACAGCGAGAATTGACACTCAAGAGCCCTAAAGGGACGGGGATTCTTCATTCATAGACTCAGCTTGCTTGCGACTGGATTACTCCAACCAAAGTAGCGGCCAAATCTCCTGAAGCGTTCGGATCTTCGATCCAAGTTCCGGTATGCCCTACCGTACTCAAGGCTACTTTTAGAATCATCAGTGCCGCATTCCAATCCCTGTCCAAAATAAATCCACATTTA